>CBIMJO010000885.1:0-4932 GCA_966244135.1 uncultured Actinocrispum sp.
TCCGAGCGGAACATCCACATCCACGTTCCGGCGGGCGCGGTGCCCAAGGACGGCCCGAGCGCGGGCGTCACGATGACCACGGCGCTGGCGTCGCTGCTGTCCGGCCGCCCGGTGCGCTCGGAGGTCGCGATGACCGGTGAGGTGTCGCTGACCGGCCGGGTGCTGCCGATCGGTGGCGTGAAGCAGAAGCTGCTGGCCGCCCACCGCGCGGGCCTGACGACGATCCTGTTGCCGAAGCGCAACGAGCCGGACCTGGAGGACGTGCCGGAGTCGGTGCGCAAGGAGCTGACCGTGCACCTGGTCAGCGACGTGCGCGAGGTGCTGAACCTCGCCCTGGAGCCGGCCACCGCCGCCACCCCCATCGCGGCGTAACCGAAGTACGAAGCAGGGACGACCCGAAACCACGGGTCGTCCCTGTTCTTGTGTGCTATAGATTGCGGACTGTCTTGTCGAGAAGGGACAGCCGCGCGGCATGTGGTCGGACCTCCTGGTGAACCTCCTCGCAGCCCTGATCGCCTTCAGTTTCGGCTGGCTTTCCCGCGGTGCCGCACGGGTTTACGGCATCAGACGCCCCGCCGCGAAAGTGTGGCGGCTGCCGCAGAAATCCGCGGTGAGCATTGTGGTGGCCGATGTTCAGCACAATGGCGAAGGCCCGCGCAACGTCGCCGCGATGCACCCCGCCGAATTCGCCGCCGCCACCGAGATCTCCGCGTTCCTGTCCAAACAGTTCGGCTGCGCCGTCGACGCGGTCTGCACATCCACCCAGTTCCAGGCGGACTCCTTGGGCGGCAACCTGATCGTCATCGGCGGCCCCATCCACAACGCCGTGTTCCGTCAGCTCGACGAGCGGATGAAGATTCCTTACCGGTTCGAGGGCCGTACTTTGGCCGTGCCGTCACGGGGTGTCGTGTATTCGCCGACAGTCGACCAGAACGGGAATCTGACTGCGGATGTTGGGCTGGTTGTGGTGGCGCGCAACCCCGTGGAGGGATCGTCGCGGGTGATCCTGCTGGCGGGCTGCCGCACGTTCGCATGCCTTGGCGCGGCCAGAATGCTGGTGCTGCCGCGGGTGAACGAGTTCTCCAAGCAGATCAAGAAGACCGAGAACTATTGCGCGGTGGTCCGGGTGCTTGTCGAAGGCAGTTTTGTCGGCCACGTCGAGGTTCTCGACTGGCAGCCGCTCGGCGTCGGCTGACCGTGCACGACGCTAGCGTGATGTCCAGAAGTCGCGTAGCCGCTCAAGATCGGCCCGCCACACCAAAACCCCGGTCATCACCACAGACGGCACGAACGCCACCACCACGGCGGCCAACCACTGCGCCTCCCAAGGCCAGTCGTGCCTGCGCCGCGGGTGGCTGGGAGCCGACCACTTCCAGGCCGTCGTCCGCCAGCGCCCGCAACTGCTGCGCCGCGGTGATGTCCTGCTTGAGCATGGATGTCCAGGCGTCGTCCCGGAGCCGGTAGCGGTCGCGCCGCTGCCCGGGCACGCTGAACCGCTCGACCAAGATCCACAAGAGACCCCTCGTAGGCGGGCGAGCCGCTCACGAGGGGTCTGTGTGTTACTTGGTTGCCTTGGCCGTGGCCCGGCGGGTGGCCGGTTTGGGGGCCTTCGCCGGGGTTGTGGTGGTGCGGCCGCGGGTGACCTTGTCGAGGTTCTTCAGCGTGGCCGCGTAGACCTCGTCGGGGTCGAGCCGGCGCAGCTCCTCCACCAGGCAGTCGGTCACCGAGCGGCGGGACAGGGCCACCCGGCGGGATGGCTGGCCGGGCTGCTCCAGCGTGCCGACCTTGCCGTCCGGGCGGACCAGCTCGACCGCCCCCGATCGGCGCTGCAACGTCACCGAGTTGATGCCCGGCGCCGTGCCCTTGGCGCGTTTGACCGGGATCTTCAGGTAGGTCGCAAGCCAGGCCGCCAGCAGGTCGGTCGACGGGGAGTCGGCCTCGCCCACCACCGTGGCCGCGCTGACCTTCTCGTACGGCGGCAGGTCCAGCGCCGCCGCGAGGTAGGCCCGCCACCGGGTCAGCCGCGTCCAGGCCAGGTCGGTGTCGCCCGCCGTGTACGAGCCGCGGCGGTGGTCCAGGGCCTTGATCGGGTTCTTGTCGGTGGCCGCGTCGGTGATCCGGCGGTGCGCCAGGTGCCCGATCCGGTCGTCGGACGGCATGTGCGGCGCCTCGGACGGCCACCACGCCACCACCGGGGAGTCCGGCAGCAGCAACGGGATCACGCAGGTGTCGCCGTGGTCGGCCAGCTCGCCGTACAGGCGCAGCACGACCACCTCGGAGGCCCCCGCGTCCCCGCCGATGCGGATCTGCGCGTCCAGCCGGGACGCGGCCTTGCGGGCGCCCCGCGCCACCACGATCACCCGGCAGGGGTGCTCGCGGCTGGCGTCGTTGGCCGCCTCGACGGCCTCCTCGGTCTTCTCCCCGTCGTCGGTGACGATCACCAGGGTCAGCACCCGGCCCAGCGCTACCGCGCCACCGGACTGGCGCAGCTCCACCAGCTTGGAGTTGACCTTCGAGGTGTTCGTCGACGGCATGTCGATGATCACGGGTGCCTCCACTTGCGGCCGGTGCGGGCCATCATCTCGTCGGCCGACGGCGGGCCCCACTCGCCCGGCTCGTACGGGTCCGGGCGGCCCTTCGCGGCCCAGTGCTGCAGGATCGGGTCGAGGATCTCCCAGGACCGCTCGATCTCCTCGGCCACCGGGAACAGCGACGGCTCACCCAGCAGCACGTCCAGGATCAGCCGCTCGTAGGCCTCCGGCGACGACTCGGTGAACGCCCGGCCGTAGCTGAAGTCCATGGTGACGTCCCGGACCTCCATCGTGGTGCCCGGCACCTTGGAGCCGAACCGGATGGTGATGCCCTCGTCCGGCTGGATCCGGATGACCACCGCGTTCTCGCCCAGCTCCTCGGTGGAGGTCTGGTCGAACGGCAGGTGCGGGGCCCGCTTGAAGACCACCGCGATCTCGGTCACCCGGCGGCCCAGCCGCTTGCCGGTGCGCAGGTAGAACGGCACCCCGGCCCACCGGCGGGTCTGGATCTCCAGGGTGATCGCGCCGAAGGTCTCGGTCTTGGAGTCCGGCGGGAAGCCCTCCTCCTCCAGCAGGCCGGGCACCTTCTGCCCACCCTGCCAGCCGCCGACGTACTGGCCGCGGGCGGTGGTCTCGTCGAACGGCTTGAGCGGGTGGGTCGCCGTGAGCACCTTGATCCGCTCGGTGCGCAGCGCCTTCGGCTGGAACGACACCGGGTCCTCGATGGTGGTGAACGCCATCAGCTGCAGCAGGTGGTTCTGGATGACGTCGCGGGTCGCGCCGATGCCGTCGTAGTACCCCGCGCGGCCGCCGAGACCGATGTCCTCGGCCATGGTGATCTGCACGTGGTCGACGTAGTTGGAGTTCCAGATGGGCTCGTAGAGCTGGTTGGCGAACCGCAGCGCCAGGATGTTCTGCACGGTCTCCTTGCCGAGGTAGTGGTCGATCCGGAAGACCGACTCCTCGGGGAAGACGTCGTTGACGATCTGGTTGAGCTCACGCGCCGAGCGCAGGTCGTGCCCGAACGGCTTCTCGATGACCACGCGCCGCCACGAGTCACCGTCCTGGTTGGCCAGCCCGGACCGGGCGAGCTGCTTGCACACCACCGGGAACGCGTCCGGCGGGATGGACAGGTAGAACGCGTGGTTGCCGCCGGTGCCGCGCTGCTCGTCCAGCTCACGCACGGTCGCGGCGAGCCGGTCGAACGCGTCGTCGTCGTCGAACGTGCCCTGCACGAACCGGATGCCCTCGGCCAGCCGGTCCCAGACCTCCTGGCGGAACGGGGTCCGCGCGTGCTGCTTGACCGCGTCGTAGACGACCTGGGCGAAGTCCTCGTTCTCCCAGTCGCGGCGGGCGAACCCGGTCAGCGCGAAGCCCGGCGGCAGCAGGCCCCGGTTGGCCAGGTCGTAGATGGCCGGCATCAGCTTCTTGCGGGACAGGTCGCCGGTCACGCCGAAGATCACCAGGCCGCACGGGCCGGCGATGCGCGGCAGTCGTTTGTCCCTCGGGTCGCGCAGCGGGTTCTTCCAGGTGCGCACACTCACGGCCGTTCTACCTCCTGCACGGCTTTCACGAGGTGGGCCAGACCCGCGGCCCGGTCGGTCAGGTGCAGCCGCAGCACCGGACGGCCGTGCTCGGCGAGCACCTGCCCGTCGCCCAGCGCCTGCGCGTGCTGCAGCACGCCCAGCGTGTACGGGCGGTCCGGGACCGCCAGGTCGTCCTCGGCCGCGCCGGTGATCTGCAGGAACGCGCCGTTCTGGTGGCCGCCCTTGTGGTACTGCCCGGTGGAGTGCAGGAACCGCGGGCCCCAGCCGAACGTGGTCTGCAGCCCGGTGCGGCGGGCCAGCTCCGGCCGCAGCACCGCGGCGGACGCGTCGTCCAGCCGGTCCAGGTAGGCCTGCACCGAGATGTAGCCGAACTCCGGCACCGAGTCCACAAAGGACCGCAGCACCTCGGCCAGCGAGCCGCCCCCGATGCCGTACACCTCGACCGGACCATCCACAAGGGACGGAGCGGTCTCGTCGCCGGATCCGGGCGGGGCGTCCAGCAGGGCGCGGGCGGCCTTCTTGGCGGCCTCCACGTCCGGCTGGTCGAACGGGTTGATCCCGAGCAGCCGGCCCGCGACAGCCGTCGCGTACTCCCACAACAGGAACAGCCCGCCCAGGGAACCACTGGTGCCGATCAGGGCCGCCCCAGTCGGCGCACCGACGGCTGTGGCGGTCGCGTCCTGGCCCGCGTTGGCGAACCCGGGCGCGTCGGTGCTTTCCGTGGCCACCGGCAGCAGACCGGTGCCGTGCTTGCCGGTGGACTCGGCGATCAGCTGCTCCACCCAGTCCGGGAAGCCCTTGATGCCGGAGTCGTTGTCCGCGAAGACGACCTTCTCGGCGCCCTCGGAGTGCCG
>CBIMJO010000886.1:0-4931 GCA_966244135.1 uncultured Actinocrispum sp.
CGGCCAGATCCCGGCCCAGCTGCTCGGCCTGCCGCGGTTCACCGGGCTCGATCTGCTCGATCACCAGCCAGTTCTCGTTGTGCCCGCGGACCGCCGGGACGGGCACGGCCGCCTCGCCGATCCAGTCCAGCGACTTCGCCTCGGCCAGGACCGCGCTGGTGTGTTGGTGCCACTTCGCCACCACCAGGTCCCCGTCGGTGAGTTCGACCTCGTAGACCGTGCCGCCGAGCCGATGCGCCGACGTGGCCTCGTTCCCCGTCAGCTCCGCCACCGCCGCCCGCGGATCCGTCACCGGTTCTCCCGCACCCACTCGACCAGCCCGGGCGCCGCCGCCTCGATCATCTCCAGCACCTCCACGAACCCACCCGGACCGCCGTAGTAGGGGTCGGGCACGTCGAGGTCGTCCGCATCGGCGGCGGGATCGAACGACCGGTACATGCGGATCTTGTCCCGGTCCGCGGGCGCCATCCGCCGCAGATCCCGGAAATGCCCGGAATCCATGGCCAGCAGCAGATCCGCGTCCAGATGCCCCCGATCCACCTGCGCGGCCACATGCGCCGTCGGGTAACCGTGATCGGCCAGCACCTTCTTGGCCCGGTTGTCCGCGGCTTCGCCGACATGCCACGGCCCCGTACCCGCGCTGGTGACCTTCACGTCGTCCAGCCCCGCGCGCCGCAGGTGTTCCCGCACCACTATCGCGGCTATCGGCGACCGGCAGATGTTGCCGGTGCAGATGAAACTGACATGGAGCCCCGTTCTGGTCACGCACACATTCTGCCTGACCGGCCTTCGCGGCCCCTCGCGTCACCGCCGCCCGTGCCCGCAGAAAGGCCCACGCTGATCGAGTGAATATCCCTCTTGGTGCTCTGTTCGCGGTAAACGCCAACCGGCCGAGCAGAAACCGGTACCCACCTGGGATCAGAGCTACAAACCTTTCGACACCGCACTGCTTTCGATCGGCTCGGAAGTGCAGTTCGCGGGGGCGAAGGCCGAAACGATCACCGATCTGAGCGGGCCCTGTAAGGCGGGGAGTGGAATGGAGTCGGCGACTGTCATGCCGGGGAAGAGCTATTCGTATGCCGCCGCTTATGTGGCGCCTCAGGCGGGTGAATGGCAGATCGCGATGGCCACTGACTTCGGGCAGGACAAGGCGGTGTTCGTCGGGCAGGGCTGAGCTGCCCCAGGTGAGTGCGTCGGGGGTGGGGGCGGGCGCCTAGAATCCCCGTGATGACCAGCGAGGACCTGACCCACCACGGCGACAAGGACACCGCCCCGGGCATGCTGGACTTCGCGGTCAACGTGTGGCTTCCGGCACCGCCGCGATGGCTGCGTGACCGGTTGGCGGCTGCTTTGGACCGGTTGGCGACGTACCCGTCGGCGGCCGACGATGTGGCGGCGCGCGAGGCGGTGGCCGCGCGGCATGGGCGGATCGCCGATGAGGTGCTGGTCCTGAACGGGTCGGCGGAGGGGTTCGCGTTGTTGCCGAACCTCGAGCCGAGGCTGGCCGCGGTCGTGCATCCGAGCTTCACGGAGCCAGAGGTGGCGCTGAGGAACGCGGGTGTGCCGGTGCACCGGGTGCTGCTGGACGGCGACTACGTGCTGAGGCCGGAGCTGGTGCCGGACGAGGCCGACATGGTCGTGATCGGCAACCCGACCAACCCCACGTCGGTCACCCACCCCGCCGAGTTGATCCGGAAACTGGCCCGGCCCGGGCGCCTGCTGGTGATCGACGAGGCGTTCATGGACGCTCTCCCCGGCGAACCCGAGACCCTCACCGGCGACCCGGATGTGCTCGTGTTCCGCAGCCTGACCAAGACATGGGCGCTCGCCGGACTGCGGGCCGGATACGTCCTCGGGCCACACAAGACCCTGCAGAAGCTCGCGTGGAACCGTCCACAGTGGCCAGTGGGCACGCTGGTCCTCGAAGCGGTGCAAGCCTGTTGCGAACCTGAAGCCATCGCGGAGGCGGCGGCCGCCGCGGAGAAGGCGTTGGAGTACAAGGACGAGTTCGTCGCCGCGCTGAAGAACGTGCCCGGCGTGGAGATCGTCGTCGAGCCGAGCGCGCCCTTCGTGCTCATCCGCGTGCCCGACGGCCGGAGGACCAGGGAAACGTTGCGGGAACGGGGGATCGCCGTCCGCCGCGGTGAGACGTTCCCGGGGTTGTCGGTGGATCACGTCCGGCTCGCGGTGCGCCCGCCGGCCGAGACCGCGAGGTTGTTGTCGGCATGGCCGGTGGAGGTTGCGTGAGTACGGTTCATGACGTGGTCGTGGCGCTGGAGGCCGCGTACCCGCCCGAGCTTGCCGAACCGTGGGACGCGGTCGGCCTGGTCTGCGGTGACCTCGCCGAGCCCGCGGACCGGGTGCTGCTCTGCGTCGACCCGGTCGAGTCCATTGTGGACGAAGCCGTCGCGGTCGGCGCGCAGATGATCATCGCCCATCACCCGTTGCTGCTCAGGGGTGTGCACGGCGTCCCGGCCAGCACGCCCAAGGGCAGCGTCGTGCACCGCCTCATCCGTGCTGGGGTGGCCCTGTACTGCGCGCACACCAGCGCCGACTCGGCGAACCCGGGCGTGTCCGACGCGCTCGCGGCGGCGATCGGTGTGGTCGTGCGGCGGCCGTTGACCGGCGAAGGGCCGACCGGGCTCGGCCGGATCGGGGACCTGCCCGAGCCGATGACGCTGGCCGAGTTCACCCAGCAGGTGGCCGACCGGCTGCCGGAGACCGTCGGCGGCATCCGCGCCGCGGGCGACCCGAAGCGTCTCATTAGGACAGTCGCGGTCTGCGGCGGCGCCGGTGACTCGCTGCTCGGCGAGGCCGCGGCCGCGCACGTCGACGCCTACGTCACCGCCGACCTGAGGCACCACGTCACCGGCGAACACCTCGACTCCGCGGCGAGCGCGCCCGCCCTGATCGACGTCTCGCACTGGGCCAGTGAGTGGCCGTGGTGCGAACAGGCGGCGGGCGTCCTGCGCGCCGCGTTCGGGGGTAACGTCGAGACGCACGTATCAACCCGCCGCACCGACCCTTGGACGTTGCGCGCGGCCAGAGACCAGGAGGACCAGCCGTGAAAGCTGACCCAGCCGTTCAGCGCCAGCTCCTGGACCTCGCCGAGGCCGACGCCGAGCTCGCCAGGATCGAGCACCGGCGGCGCACCCTGCCGGAGATCGCCGAGATAGCCGAGGCCGAGAAGAGCGTCCGGGTCAAGAAGGACGCCCAGGTGGCCGTGGCGACCCAGCTCGACGACCTGGACCGGGAGCTCAAGCGCCAGGAGAAGGAGATCGAGGCGGTCCGCGCCCGGGCCGACCGGGACGCCAAGCTGATGCAGTCCGGCACGGTCGCCGCCAAGCAGATGACCGACCTGGAACACGAGATCGCCACCCTGCAGCGCCGCCAGGGCGCGCTCGAGGACGACCTGCTCGAGCTGATGGAACGCCGTGAGGCGCTGGAGATGGACACCCAGCACGCCGAGGTGGAGCTGGCCAAGGCCGAGGCCGCGGTGTCCGACGCCGCGTCCCGCCGCGACGAGGTCTTCGCCGACCTGGAGACCCAGGAGGCCCGCTCGGGCGCCCGCCGCGAGAAGCTGCTGCCGGTCTTCCCGGAGCCGTTGCTGGCGCTGTACAACCGGGTCCGCGAGCACAAGGGCACGGGCGCCGCGCTGCTGCGGGCCCGGCGCTGCGGGGCCTGCCGGCTCGAGCTGGACCGGACCGCGTTGTCGCAGATCAAGATGGCCGCGGCGGACGAAGTCGTGCGCTGCGAGGAATGCGGCGCGATCCTCATCCGGACCGGGGAGTCCGGCCTGTGAAGGTGATCGTCGAAGCCGACGGCGGGTCGCGGGGCAACCCCGGGCCCGCCGGGTACGGCGCGGTGGTGTTCGACGCGCAAACCCATGCGGTGCTTGCCGAACGCGCGGCCAGTGTGGGCATCACGACGAACAACGTCGCCGAGTACAACGGCCTGATCGCCGGCCTGACCGCCGCGGCCGAGGTCGGTGCCACCGAGGTCGCCGTGCGGATGGACTCCAAGCTCGTGGTCGAGCAGATGTCCGGCCGCTGGCAGATCAAGCACCCGGCCATGCAGCCGTTGGCCCAGCAGGCCCGAACGCTCGCCGCCAGGTTCGGCTCGGTGACCTACGAGTGGATTCCCCGCGAGCTCAACAAGCACGCCGACCGGCTGGCCAACGAGGCCATGGACGGCAAGCAGCAGGAGGAGAAGCCGGTCGCCACCCCGCAGCGGTGGACCGGCGTCAAGGGCACGCCGACCCGGATGTTGTTGCTGCGCCACGGCCAGACCCCGTTGTCGGTCGAACGCCGTTACTCCGGCCGGGGCGAGCCCGCGCTGACTCCGTTGGGGGAGAAGCAGGCGGAGGCCGCGGCGGCCCGCCTGGCGTCCATTGTGGACGATTCAACGCCGATCGTTTCGTCGCCGCTGGGGCGGACCCGGCAGACCGCGCAGGCCGTCGCCGACGCGGTGGGCGGCAAGGTCGAGATCCACGAAGGACTGATCGAGTGCGACTTCGGCGCATGGGAGGGGCTGACGTTCACCGAGGCGTCCCAACGTGATCCGGAGCTGCACCGGCGGTGGATCGGCGACCCGTCGGTGCCCGCGCCCGGCGGCGAGAGCTTCGACGAGGTGCACCGGCGCGTCCGCAAGGCCCGCGACGAGCTGATCGCCGTGCATGGCGGCTCGACGATCGTGCTGGTCAGCCACGTCACGCCGATCAAGTCGCTGCTGCGGATGGGCCTGGACGCCGGGCCGTCGCTGCTGTTCCGGCTGCACCTGGACCTGGCGTCACTGTCCATTGTGGAGTTCTATCCGGACGGGAACGCGTCAGTCCGCCTGGTCAACGACACCTCGCACGATCCGGGCGAAAGCGGCTAGCGACTCCTCGAACGGCTCGGCGTCGGCGTACCACCTGGTCTCGTGCTCCAGCA
>CBIMJO010000887.1:0-4926 GCA_966244135.1 uncultured Actinocrispum sp.
CGGCAGGGTGAACCGGCCGTCCTCGTACTCCAGGTACCCGGCGGCGGTCTGGGCCAGCAGCCACTCCCGCACATACGGCTCCACCAGGCCGGTCCGCTCGGCGACCTGCGCCGCGGTCAGCGGCCCGGCCCCGGCGAGTGCCTGCCAGATTCCGGTGCGCACGCCCAGCGCGGTCAGCAGCACGCCGAGACTGGCACCGAGCTCGGTGAGGATCTGGTCCATCACCTGGTCGGGGGAAGCGGTGGTGCGTGTCATGTCGTCCTCCTTCTGTCGGGTTGCCTGATAGGCGCCAGATGCGGGCTCGCACTTCGCCAGACAGGATCTGGCGCCTGGGGTGTGACACCGAAAGGAGCGGCGATGACCGACGTCACCGTGAACGGGACCACGCTGTACTACACCGAGACCGGCCAGGGCCCGACCGCCCTGGTCATGCACGGCGGTCTCGGGGTGGACCACACCACCTACCGCGGGCTGGACATGTTCGCCGACCGGCTGCGCCTGGTCTACTACGACCACCGGCACAACGGCCGGTCCGGGCGGCCCCCGCTGGAGACGCTCACCATGGAGCAGCTCGCCGACGACGCCGCCGTGCTGGCCAAGGAGGTCAGCGACGAACCGGTGATCGTGATCGGGCACTCGTACGGCGGGTTCGTCGCCCAGGAGTTCGCGTTGCGGCACCCGGACCTGGTCAAGGCGCTGATCCTGGTCGACACGACGGCGGGCCAGCTCGGCGACGGGGAGGACCCGGACGCCTACCAGGGCCCGCCGCCGCCGGACGAGTGGGTCGCGGTCGTCAGCGACCCGCCGACCGACGATGAGGGCATGGCCAAGGTCTTCCCCGAGCTGCTGCCGTACTACCTGAAGCCGGGCACGGACCCGGCGCCGGTGCGCGCGGCCATGGCGGACACGATCTACAGCGGCGGTGCGGCCGCGCGGTCGATGGAAGTCCTCGCGCAGTGGAGCTCTGTAGACCGGCTGCCGAAGATCGCCGTACCCGTCCTGGTCCTGGTCGGTGCGCACGACCGGATCACCTCGCCGCCGCAGGCGCTGCGGATCGCCGACCGGATCCCGGACTCGACGGTGGTGGAGTTCGCCGACAGCGGGCACTTCCCGTGGGTCGAGGAGCCCGAGCGGTTCAACGAGGTCGTGCGGTCATTCCTGGGTACTGCCACGCGGGGTTAGCTTCGGCAGCTCGTCCTCCAGGTCGCCGGTCGCGGTCCCGTCGATCACCTCGACCAGGCGCTGCGCCGCGCGCCGGCCGAAGGCGTGCGTGTCGCGGACCAGCGCGGTGAGCGTCGGATGGGTGAGCCGGCAGAGGGGGGAGTCGTCCCAGGCGACGAGGGAGACGTCGGCTGGGACGGCCCGGCCCAGCTCCGCGGCCGCGCCGATGCCCGCGACGGCCATGATGTCGTTGTCGTACACGATCGCGGTCGGCGGTTCGGCCGCGGTGAGCAGCTCGCGGGTGACCCGCCGGCCGGCCTCGTCGCTGTAGTCCGTGGTGACCGACCGGGCGCCGGTGGCCCTGCTGAAGGCCTCGATCCGGTGCTGCGTGTGGATCAGCTCCGGCAGCCCGGCGACGTGCGCGATCCTCTTGTGCCCCAACGAGGTCAGATGCTCCACAATGGACGTCATGGCCCGCGCGTCGTCGGCCCAGATGCTCGGCAGGGTCCCGGTCGGGTCCGGGCCGCCGATCAGCAGCGCGGGCAGCCCCAGTTCGGCCAGCAGGCCCGGCCGCGGATCCTCGGTCCTCGGGTCGACCACGAGCACCCCGTCCACCCGGCGCTCGGACCACCAGCGGCGGTAGATCTCGGTCTCCGCCTCGACGTTCTCCACCACCTGGAACATCAGCGCGGTCGAGGTGGCCGAGAGGGCGGACTGGATGCCGGACACCAGCCGCAGGAAGAACGGCTCGACGCCGAGCGTCTCCGCCGGGCGCGCGAACACCAGCCCGATCGCGCCCGCCTTCGCCCCGCCCAGCGCCTTCGCCGCGCTGTTCGGCCGCCATTTCATCTCCTCGGCGACCTGCAGGATCAGCCTGCGCGTGTACTCCGACACCCCAGGCCGGTTGTTCAGCGCGAACGACACGGCGCTCTCCGAGACACCGGCCCGTTGCGCGATCTCCCGGATCGTCACCCGCCTCACAGTGCACGAACGTAGAGAAACTAAAGCGCATTAGTCAAACAACGGACAGGCTCCTTTCGAATGGTTGACAAGTCCCCGGACGCAGTGCTTTCTTGGGGCCGAATCGCTACGCAAAGGAGCTCCGCGATGCAGCAGGTGAACCGTGTCCGCCGAATGGCGGCGGTGGTGCTGGCGGCAGGCCTAATGGCGTCCGGCTGCGGACTGTCGGGAGGTGGTGAGGCCCCGGCGGCCGGTCCGGCGGACGGGCAGGTGACCGGGACGATCTCGTTCCAGACCTGGAACCTGCGCGCCAAGTACTCGGACTACTTCACCGGCGTCATCAAGAGGTTCCAGGACGAGCACCCCGGCACCACGATCACCTGGCTGGACCAGCCCGCCGACGGCTACGCCGACAAGCTGAGCGCGGACGCCAGCGCCAACGCGCTGCCGGACGTCGTCAACCTCTCACCGGACCTCGCGTTTCCGCTGTACCAGCGGAAACTGCTGGTCGACCTGGACCAGGCGGTCCCGGACGCGGTCAAGGAGTATCTGCCCGGCGCGTGGCAGGGATTCGTGATGCCCGGTCAGCGGGATTCCTACTCATTCCCGTGGTACCTCAATACCGGGCCGGTCTTCTACAACAAGAAGCTGTTCGCCGACAACGGCCTCGATCCGGCCAAACCGCCCAGGACCTATCCGGAACTGCGGGACCAGGCCCTGGTGCTGGCGGCCAGGAGCCAGGGCGCGGTCGCGATGTTCGGCCAGACCCCGGGCATCGAGGACTTCGGGCTCTACGGCGTCTCGCTGATGAACCCGGAGGGCACGAAGTTCACCTTCAACGACGCCAAGGGCGTGGAGCTGACCGAGCTGTTCAAGCAGATGTACGACGTCAAGGCCCTGCTGCCGGAGGCGCTGACCGCGACCTACACCGGGTCGGGCAAGAAGTTCATGGCCCAGCAGGTGGCCCTGTCCTCGGGCAGCGCCTACGACCTGAAGAACTTCAAGACCGACGCGCCCGGGCTGTACGCGAACATCGGCATCACCACGCCGATGACCAACACCGGCAAGGCGAACATGTACCTGCAGGGCGTCTCGGTGTCGGCGAACAGCAAGAACAAGGCCACCGCGCTGGCGTTCGCCCGGTACGTCACCAACGCGGAGAACCAGCTGGCCTTCGCCAAGATCGTGACGATCTTCCCGAGCACCACCGGAACGCTGAACGACCCGTACTTCACCACCGACGACGGCACGGACGACGCCCGGGTGCGGGTGGCGGCGGCCAAACAGCTCGCGACCGCGGTCAACTACACGCCGGTCTCGTTCACCGACCAGATGAAGAACATCCTGCGCAACGAGCTGGCCAATGTCATGCTCGGCAAGTCCACCGCCCAGCAGGCCCTCGACAGCGCGGTCGCCCAATGCAACAAGCTCCTAGCCGCGTAGCCCCGGTCGTGGGTGGTTCCGGTCGTTCCAGCGCCCGGAACCACCCACGAGGGGCACGCAGGCACTTCGCGGTGACGCCGTGGCTGTTCCTGTTGCCTGGGCTTGCTGTGACGCTGTTGTTCACGGTGTACCCGTTCGTCAACACCGCTGTGCTGTCGTTCACCGACGCGAAGGTGTTGGGCGGCGGGGCCTTCACCGGGCTGGCCAACTTCCGCAAGATGCTCGACGACCCGCTGTTCTGGGTGGCGCTGCGCAACAGCGCGCTCTATGTCGTGGGCGTGGTGCCGTTTCTGGTGATCCTGCCGCTGCTGCTGGCTCTCCTGGTGCAGCGGCACATCTTCGGGATGGCGTTCTT
This sequence comes from uncultured Actinocrispum sp., assembly GCA_966244135.1. GTDB lineage: Bacteria > Actinomycetota > Actinomycetes > Mycobacteriales > Pseudonocardiaceae > Kibdelosporangium. The sequence goes on from CBIMJO010000887.1 coordinate 3,920, forward strand.
CCGGGCCGCGTTCTTCACCCCTGTGGTGGCGTCGATAGTGGTGATCAGTCTCATTTGGACATGGCTGCTGGACAGCCGCGGCCTGGTCAACAACGTGCTGTCGGTGTTGCACGTGATCTCCTCGCCGATCCCGTTCCTGACCGACCAGACCCTGCTGCTGATCAGCGCCATGCTGGTGACGATCTGGCGCGGCTTGGGGTACTACATGATCGTGTACCTGGCGGCCCTGGCCAACGTGCCGCGCGAGCTGCACGAAGCGGCCGAAGTGGACGGTGCGGGCGCCGTGCGGCGGTTCTTCTCGGTCACCGTGCCGATCATCCGGCCGACGATGGTGCTGGTCGGGGCGTTGTCCGCGGTGGCCGCGTTCCGGGTGTTCTCCGAGGTGTACCTGCTGTCCGGCACCTCGGGCGGGCCGGCCGGGCAGGACACGACCCTCGTGATGCTGATCCGTCAGGTCGGCACCGGGCTGAGCGGGAACGCGGGCTACGCCTCGGCGCTGAGCCTGGTGCTGTTCGTGCTGACGCTCGGCCTGCTGCTGGTGACGTTGCGGCTCAACCGGAGCGACTCATGAGCCGGACCGTGCGGTATGTGTTGCTGCTGGCCGTGTTCCTGATCTCGATCGGGCCGTTCCTGTGGCAGCTCTCCACTTCGTTGAAGGGCATCGGAGAGGACATCTACGCCAACCCGCCACAGTTCTTCCCGGCAGACCCCACGGTGTCGAACTACTCGCGGGTGGCCGGGGTGATCCCGGTCTGGGACTTCGCGTTGAACTCGCTGATCGTGGCCGTGGCCAACGTTCTCAGCAACTGCGTGGGCGCCGCGATGGCCGGGTACGCGTTGTCGCGCATGAAGTTCCGGGGCAAGCGGTATGCGTTGCTGGCGTTCATCCTGGCTTTGCTGGTGCCCGGGGAGACGATCATGATCTCCCAGTTCCTGATGATGCGTTCGGCCGGGCTGACAGACACTCTTGTGGCTGTGGTGCTGCCCGGGGCGGTGTCCGCGTTGAA
>CBIMJO010000888.1:0-4916 GCA_966244135.1 uncultured Actinocrispum sp.
CCGCGCCGTCCACCATGGCCGGCGCGAGATCGCCGTGGTCGTCCCGATGGTGCGGGCCGAAGGTTCGGTCCGCCGGCATGGGCGGGACGAGATGATCTCGCGCGGACGGCCCGTCGGGTAGGGGCTCGGGAGCGGTCTCCTCCGGCACCTGGCTGCGGTGACGTGCGTGCGCCGCACGTTGTGCCATCGAGTGAACACGATCGGAGAAGGCGAGTGGCCGGCAAGGAGGTGATGACAGGAGGGCACGGCGGCAAGATGTGAATGAGTCTGCTGTGGACGGTCAGCCTCGTGTGCTCGCCGGCAGCCACCCGCGAGGAACGCCGGCCCGGCGTCTCGTGACGCGATCCAGGTGACACGCCCGGCAGGGTTCACGCATCGGCCGGCCACCAACCCCCTCCAGCATGAGTTGCGTCTTCCCTTCCTCGACAGTTGAGTCCGATCCGCCCGCCACAGCGCGTGCTGCGGCGGGTATCGGACTGTTCAGGCAAGACCAGCTCGCAGTCCGAACCAAAGTCTTGTACTACCGGGAACAGGAAAACTGAGTGGACTCTTGTCAAGAGTGAGAGGCGGGTGGACCGCCGATCCCGATCCGAATGGTGTGGAAGGAGACTGTGACATGTTGATGCGTACCGACCCGTTCCGTGAGCTCGACCGGCTGACCCAGCAGTTCCTCGGCGCCAACGGGACGCTGACCCGCCCTGCGGCGATGCCGATGGACGCCTATCGCGCCGGGGACGAGTACGTGGTGGCCTTCGACCTGCCCGGCGTGCACCCGGACTCCATCGACCTGGACGTCGAGCAGAACGTGCTGACCGTGAAGGCCGAGCGTCCCGGCCCGGCCGCCGACGGCGCCGAGTACCAGGTCGCCGAGCGGCCCCGTGGAGTGTTCAGCCGGCAACTGTTCCTGGGCGAGGCCCTGGACGCCGAGCACATCCAGGCCAACTACGAGGCCGGGGTGTTGACGCTGCGGATCCCGGTCGCCGAGCGCGCCAAGCCCCGCAAGATCGCCATCAGCGCCACCAGCGACACCAAGCAGATCAACGCCTGACCAAGACCAGCCGCATCGGCCCCGGAGAACAACTGGTTCTCCGGGGCCAGGCCGCAACCGGTGCTAACCAGCACCAGTGCTCAGCGCCGTCGGACACGCTGAGAGGGCCGACAGACAATGGAGCTGGAGGGAGGGACCGATGCTCGACGAGACCCACATACAGGACGGGGCGACACCGGCCAACGGCGCGCCAGCTAACACGCTTGATGATGCTCGACGCCTGCTCGCCGACGCGGTGACTGCCCTGCACACCGGAACACCCGACGTGGGCGACGTGGCTGCCGTGATCATCGGAACCCACGAGGTCACGATTGCCCTGGGCGCTCTGGTGGCTGCGGTGATGGACCACACCACGATCCTCACCGACCGGCACGGCTCTGGGATCAGCACCGAGGTCCTCGCCGACTTGCGGGCGCTGCACGGGTGCCTGACCACCGGCGCCCTGCTGCTTGCCCCCGCACTGGACGACCTCCGCCCCAACCCCGCAGGCGACCAAACCTAACAAGGGAGGATCGTGATGAGTCTGGACAAGCCGTGGAACGACGTGGCCGATCAACTGCGCCCCGCCCAGCCCGACCTTGATTCTCCAAACGACGAGTTCGGAGACGCCGACCTCGTCATAGAGCCGGTCACCGAGCCGATCGAGGTCATCGAAGCCGACCCCGCCGACGTCGCCGACCAGCGCCACGTCGTGCCGCTGCCCGATGACCGCCTCGACGACCAGCCGTGGCCCTGACCGCAGGCAAGGTGTGGCGATGAGCGTTACCCGCCCACGATCGTCGCCGTCCACGGCGAGCACGCTCACCACGGCGCTGGACACGGCTACCCGCGTCGTGGACCCAGCCGTGCGCGAGCGCGTGGAATCCGACCAGCCACCCCGACCTGAAATCGTGTGCGCTGAGACCTGGCAGCTGATCCACCTCCTCGACCCGCTCGGCGAACTGGCCGCCACGCTGGCGCCTCAGGTCGGCAGCTACTCGCAGCGCTGCGTGCTGGACACAGACGACGACACCGACCCGACCCAGCAGGTCGCGCACGCCTGCCGAGAACTGGCCGCGCTACGGCACGCTCTCAACGACGGAAACCACGTCGTTCGCGAGATCTACACCACGCTGAACCACCTGAACACCCAGCCCCCACCGGAAAGCCGACGGCCCGCATCATCCCGCGACGGCCAACACGCTCCCCGTGGCGAGAAGGGCTGAGCCATGCCGCCCTCGCCCTCACCGCCGCCGAGCGATCCGTACCAGACACTCGGCATCTCCCGCACCGCCACGTCAGCCGAAATCGTCACCGCCTACCGGGCGCTGATCCGCGCCCTGCATCCCGACACCCAGCACGAACCCACCGACCCCGCACACCTGGCCGAGGTCCTCGCCGCCTACACCCTGCTGCGCGACCCGCGCCGCCGCGCCACCTACGACCGCCGGCATCCGGAGACCGCACCGCCGCCGGATCCAGGGTCCACATCGATCCCAATCCGGGTGCATCCGGCTCGCCCGCGCCGGCAACTCGACGTCCAGGTCGGCCCGGTCCGCCACCACCTCGAATAACCACACCGCCACCGCGGCGCGCCGCCAAACTGTGTGCTACGCGGCTGTGCGTGGTTGCGAACCAGCGCTGATCGCCAGAGCCACGGTCACGCCGACCAACTGCACGCACCGCGAGCAGAACACTTGTCATCACCCGGGGCGCCCGGCCCGGTGAACCAGGTGCCCGTCGAGACGGCAGGCGATCGCACTCCGGCCAATCTCGACAACACGACATCCAGGGCCCGCTGTGGTCTGGCCGATCAGCGCCGTGGCGATCTGCTGGGTGCAGACGCCGGACATGACCGAGTATGGCTGTCCGTTCGGCGCGAACCTAGCGGATGTGCGTGCCGCTGACCTGCAGTCCGCAATGTAGGTTCGGACGAACTGGGCGTGTGTTGTCCGGACCTACATTGCGGATTCGATTGCCTTGCGAGGGTCGGTGCGGGGTTTCCGTGCAGTGTCTGCACGGCGCCGTGCCGCTGGACAACTGGGGCTCGCGCCCACCGCTAGGCCATTCGCGTAGTTCTGGTCGCGTGCCGTAGCAGGAATCCGCGAACGACGATCAAAGGGTGCCGGTAGTTGCCAGTTCTGAGGACGGGCTGGGACTCGCGGAGGGAGACCTCACGTGGCCGTGGACCTCGCTGTGGCGCTGCTCGGGCTCGCTGTGAGTCAGACAGTGCGGCTTCTCATCAGCGGCCAGGAACCGACTGGTGACGACTGGGCAGGATTCGCTGGCGGAGTCACCCATGCGTTGATGACCCACGCCGGCGACACGAGCACCACCCAGGATCACAGCGCGGCGTTGGCAGGCATCTCGCGACAGTTGGACGACATTCCTGTTCGGGAGTACGAGCAACACATGGCAGCGGGCCGCCGACACCTGGATGATCTAACCGGTGGGTGGCACAGCGAGGCTGACCGGCGCGACATCATCCGAGACGCCCGAGGCGAGTTCGTCAGCGCCAGCGCGGTCGCTATGCAACTCAAGGACACCGCCCGGATCGCATTGACCGAGATCGCGATCGCCGGCTGTTGGCTACTGGTGCCCACCTTGTCCAACGCGCAGCTCGCCCTCGAAAAGGCCCTGAAGATCCTCGAAGACTCGGTGCTGGACAACGCCGGACCACTCATGGTTCAGGGGTACATCGACGTACTGGCGCTCTGCCAGGCGTACGGCGCAGTACCGGCCGACTGGGCGCTGCCGGTGAACCCGGAGCTCAAACCCGCTGCCGCTGCACTAGCAGTCAAGGCACGCCGCGGCCAGTGGGTGTACTGCCTTGGAGTGAAGGTCCGGCTGGGCCGGGTCACGGCGGTAGAACATTTCGGCCCTGACACCAATGTTGTCGTGGAAGTGACCAACGTGCTTTGGCCTGAGATCAAGGTCGGACTGAGCGACCGAACGCCGCCAGGCTCCACACCGGCCCCGTATCCCGTGGTAGCGCGATCGCCGGAAGGGACTCCTCGCGCGGCCCCGGACCCCCTGGCAGCACTTGCGCGCCGACTGCTGGCCAAGCCAACCAGACCAGCGAATCCCGCACCCCCACCGTCGTTGCCACCCCACGTCGAGCTGGCCGGGCGACCGATCCCGGCTCCCGCGCAAAGCTGGCATTCCGTCCCCCAACAGGACACGCTCGCCACCACACTCTGGACGCCGCACTCGTCCCGGTATCTCGCCGTGTGGGTTGAACTGCCGCGACGCCGGGCGGAGTCGCTACCTGGCCCAAACATCGCGTTCCTCATTCCATGACCACACGGCACGACGATATGCCATTGAATGCCAGGCCACCCGCCGCCGCTCGCCGACGGTTCGATGCGGCACTGACCGTTGGGCCAGGGCCCGGCAATCTAGATCCGAACCCCGCTCTATTGACCGGACTAAGCGGAGACACACCGGACTGGTGCCGTACCGATCGAGATGAAGGCCGGTGGACCTCATCCACCAAGATCGCTGAAGGTGGGTGAGAACGTGCTGGTCGAAGTCGACCGGGACATCAGCTCGATCCGGCTACCGAAGTGGGGCCGGGTCGTGAAGCACGAGGGCATCGTGCCCTGGCTGGTGGTCGATGAGGCTGGGCAGCTGGTGGAACCGGTTCGCCGGTACCTGACCGATTTCGTCGCCTGGGACACCAGCCTCGGGTCGGTCCGCAGCTACGCGCTCGTTCTGCTGCTGGTGGCGGTGGCTTCTCTGCACTTGTCAAGTTGATCACGCGTGATGCTGGCGGAGGCAGGTGTGCTGCCGTGGTTCGTGCGCACACCGGACCCCAGTCAAGTGCCACGGCGCGATCATGTCCCAGCCAGTCCGCATCGACCGACATTCCTGGCCGTGGCCCTGGCCG
>CBIMJO010000889.1:0-4911 GCA_966244135.1 uncultured Actinocrispum sp.
CGGTGATCAGGCCCCGGGCGGCACGGTTGGGCTGGTAGCCGAGCTGCGCGGCCGCGTTCAGCACGCGGTCTCGGGTGGCCGGGCGGACCAGGTCGGGCGAGGACAGCGCACGGGAGACCGTCGCCACCGACACCTGGGCTTCGCGCGCGACGTCACGGATGGTTACCGCCACCGGGCACACCTCCGTTCGTCACTTGGCTGGAGATCCTACCGACCGATGTAACGCGGTATCGGTACCGGGCGTCCGGCGCGGCGGGCGCGACGTGCGATGCGTTGACCGTCGCGCGGGTCGGATGGAAACATAACGAAAACGTTTACATCGTTTCGCCGGGGAAGGGAAGAGGGCATGGACGCGCTTCGCTCGGTAGTGTTGATCACCGCGACACCCTTCGACGCACGGGGCGCGCTGGCCGAGGAGGACTACGCGCGGGTCCTCGACCACGCCGTGACCGCCGGGATCGGCTGTGTCACACCCAATGGGAACACGAGCGAGTTCTATTCGCTGACCCCTGACGAGCTCGACCGCGCCCTGGCGGTCACTGTGGCAACTGTTAAGGGTCGAGCGACTGTCATCAGCGGCGTCGGCCATGAGGTATCGCGCGCGGTCGAGATGGCCCGCGCGGCGGCCGACGCGGGCGCCGACGGGATCATGGTCCACCAGCCCGTGCACCCATACCTGTCCGATGAGGGCTGGATCGCCTACCACAAGGCCATCGCCGACGCCGTGCCGTCGCTGAAGGTCGTCTGCTACCTCCGCAGCCCGCACATCAGCGGCGCCGCGGTGCGAAAGCTGGCGATCACCTGCCCGAACCTCGCCGGGGTGAAGTACGCCGTGCCGGACGTCATGGCATTCGCCGAGATGCTCGCGGAGACGGGTTTCGGGGGCGCGGAACGGCTCGTGTGGGTGTGCGGGCTGGCCGAGTCGTGGGCGCCGTTCTTCTGGGTCGCCGGCGCCGAGGGCTTCACCTCAGGGCTGGCCAGCGTCGCCCCGGAGTTGTCGATGCGGCTGTTCGACGAGCTCGACGCGGGCAACCCCGGCTCCGCCATGCGCGTGTGGCGCCGCCTCAAGCCGTTCGAAGACCTCCGCGCCCGCCACGGCAACGCCTACAACGTGTCCGCGGTCAAAGAAGCCTTGGCCCAGCTCGAACTCTGCCGCCGCGACGTCCGCCCACCCATCAGCGAGCTCCCGCCCGCCGAACGCGACGAGGTGGGCAAGATCCTGCGCGACTGGGGCATCGGCACCTGACTGGGAGCAAACCGTTAGAGCGGTGTCCCTACTCTCGTGGCAGTCGATCATATGGCTCGTTCACGTGGTTCAACCGGACCGTCACCGTGGCCGGGTATGTGGCCACCGGCAACCCGGCGTTCGACAACGACCCGAAGCCGGTGACGGTCACGCGCGTGTACTTCGAGGCCTACCACCTCGCCACCAAGGTCGAGATCCAGTCCCGGTCGACCGACTACGAGGCCTCGCCGAAGAGCTTCCGCTTCGACATGAGCACCGACCTCGCAGGCGGCATCGACCGGATCAGGATCACCCGTTGTGGCTACTTCGGCGACGAGCGCCTCTGGTGCGACGAGCCCAGGAACTACGCCCGTGCTGAGCTCAGGTCGCGTCGGGTTCGGGGGTTTCGCCTGGGGCGGCGAGGAAGTCGAAGTCGCAGCCCGCGTCGGCCTGGAGGATGTGCTCGGCGTGCAGGGCGGTGTAGCCGCGGGGGTAGCGCTCGGTGGGTGGGATCCAGGTGGCGAGGCGGGCGGCGAGGTCTTCGGGGGCGATCTCGATGTCGAGGCGGCGGGCCGGGACGTCGAGGGTGATCAGGTCGCCGTCCCGGACGACGGCGAGCGGGCCGCCGACGTGTGACTCGGGGGCGACGTGCAGGACGCACGTGCCGAAGCTGGTGCCGCTCATCCGCGCGTCGGAGATCCGGACCATGTCCCGGACTCCTTGCTCCAGCAGGCGTTTGGGGATCGGCAGCATGCCGTGCTCGGGCATCCCCGGTCCGCCCTGCGGGCCTGATCCACGCAGCACGAGCACCGAGTCCGCGGTGACTTCGACCGTGTCGATCCGCGCCTGCAGGTCGGCGTAGGAGTCGAACACCACCGCGGGGCCGGTGTGGCGCAACAGGCGTTCGTCGGCGGCGATGTGCTTGATCACCGCGCCGGCGGGCGCCAGGTTGCCGTGCAGCACGGCCAGCCCGCCCTCCTTGGCCAGCGGGTTGTCCAGCGGCCGGATGACCTCGTCGTCGAACACCTCCGCCTGCGCCAGCGACTCGGCCAGCGTCCACCCGCTGGCCACCCGGCGGCCGAGGTGCAGCCACGGCGTCAACCGGGACAGCAGCCCCCGCAGCCCGCCCGCGTAGTAGAAGTCCTCCATCAGGAACCGCCCGCTCGGCTGGATGTCCGCCAGCACCGGCACGCCGCGGGCGATCTCGTCGAAGTCCGAAAGGGACAGTGCCACCCCGGCCCGGCCGGCCATCGCGATCAGGTGGATCACCGCGTTGGTCGACCCGCCCAGCGCCAGCACGGTGACCACGGCGTCGGAGAACGCCTCCGGTGTCAGCAAAGTCGCCGGGGTCAGGTCCTCCCACACCATCTCGACGATCCGCGCCCCGCTCGCCGCGGCCATCCGCGAGTGCCCGGAGTCGACCGCCGGGATCGACGCCGCACCAGGCAAGGTCATCCCCAGCACCTCGGCGACCGAGGTCATGGTCGACGCGGTTCCCATGGTCATGCAGTGACCGGGGGAGCGCGCCAGGCCCTCCTCAAGTTCCGCGATCCGCGCCGAGTCGACCAGGCCCGCCCGCTTGTCGTCCCAGGCGCGCCACATGTCGCTGCCGCTGCCCAGCGTCCGGCCGCGCCAGTTGCCGCGCAGCATCGGCCCGGCCGGAACGAAGATCGAAGGTATACCGGCACTTGTGGCGCCCATCAGCAACGCGGGCGTGGTCTTGTCGCAGCCGCCCATCAGCACCGCGCCGTCGACCGGGTAGGACCGCAGCAGCTCCTCGGCCTCCATCGCCAGCAGGTTGCGGTAGAGCATCGCGGTCGGCTTCTGGAACGTCTCCCCGCACAACGCGCTCGCCGGCAGCTCGACCGGGTACCCGCCCGCCTGCCACACGCCGCGTTTGACCGCCTCGGCCCGTTCACGCAGATGGATGTGGCACGGGTTGATCTCGCTCCAGGTGTTCAGGATCCCGATCACCGGCTTGCCCAGGTGCTCCTCCGCGCCGATGCCCAGCTGCCGGGTCCGGGTGCGGTGACTGAACGAGCGCAGACCTTCTCCGCTGTACCAACGCGCGCTCCGCAGCTGTGAGGGTGACTTGCGCGCCATCGTGCACCTCCGGCAATTCAAGTAAACGTTTTCAAATTTTCTGTAACCCACTGTTTAGCACGTCAGACACGGAAGAGTGAACCGCTTGCCGCGACGTCAAGAGCGTGGTGCAGTGGAGCGTTCCTCTCCAGAAGGACGGGTATGAGATCCCTGGTCACCCTGTTCTGCGCGCTCGGTGTGTCGCACGCGGGTTCGGTCATGACGCTGCTGGCGATCCCCTGGCTGGTGCTCCAGACCACCGGCAGCGGCCTGCAGACCGGGGTGGTGACGGCGACGGAAACCATTGGCCTGCTTGTCTCTTCGGTCCTTTCCGGGCCGGTGATCGACCGGTTCGGCGCCCGCTCGATGAGCGTGGCGGCCGACCTCGCGGCCCTGCTCGCCGTCGGTGCCATCCCACTGGCGTACAGCACTGTTGGGCTTTCCCTGCCGCTGCTCGCGGTTCTGGCCGGATTGGCCGGGCTCACCAGGGCGCCCGGCGATACGGCCAAACGGGTGTTGTTGCCCGGCGCAGTCCGAGTGGCGAGGACATCGCTGGAGCGGGGGTCGGGGATCGCCGACAGCGTGATCAGATCCGGGCGGATGCTCGGAGCCCCTCTGGCGGGCGCGCTGATCACGATGATCGGTGCGCCCGGCGTGCTTTTACTGGACGCGGCGACGTTCCTGGTCGCCGCGGTGCTCGTCGGCTGTTTCGTGACGGTGCGAATGGACCCCGCGCCGATCAACAAGGGCTACTTCGGACGGTTGGCCGAAGGGTTCCGCTATGTCCGGTCCGACCGGCTGATCCTGGCGATGATCAGCACGGTCACGGTGATGAACGCGCTCGACGCGGGGATGTCCACTGTGCTGCAGCCCGCGTACGCCGCGTCCCTGCACAGCAGCGTGCTGCTGGGGGAGCTGATGGGGGTGTTCGGGCTCGGCGCGGCCGCGGGCAGCATGATCTACGGCTGGTGCGGCTCGCAGTGGTGCCGGTGGTACACCTTCGCGGTGTGCGCGCTGCTCGCTGGGGCGCCGCGGTTCCTGCTGATGTGGCTGGGCCCGAGCGTGCCGGTGCTGCTGGCCGGGTTCTTCGTCTGCGGACTCGCCGCGGGCAGCCTCAACCCGCTGCTGCTGACCGTCGAGTTCGACCGCGTGCCCGCGCATCTGCGGGCTCGCGTGATGGGCGCCAGCGAGGCCGGGGTGCTCGCGATGATGCCCGCGGGCGCGTTCGTCGCCGGGGTGCTGCTCGACGAGATCGGCCTGACCGCGACGCTGGTGATGTTCGCCGCGGTGTACTTCCTGACCACGTTGTGCCCGGTCGGGTTCCGGATCTGGCGCCAGATGGACCAGCCGCCGGTCCCCGCGCCCGTCACACCGGCACCGGTGCCGGTTTAGGGCGGCCGCCCACTAGTCTCTGGGGCATGTCGTCGACCGCTGTCTTCCGCTCTCGTCTGGACCGTGCCGCGGCCGCCGCCGCTGACGCCGGTCTCGACGCGTTGCTCGTCACGCCCGGCTCGGATCTGCGCTACCTGATCGGTGCGCAGGGCGGGTCGTTCGAGCGGCTGACGTGCCTGGTGCTGCCCGCGGACGGCAGCGCGGCGACCTTG
>CBIMJO010000890.1:0-4907 GCA_966244135.1 uncultured Actinocrispum sp.
CTCGGAACCAACGCGGCGACCAGGAACAACGCCATGATCAGCTTCTTGCCGCGGAAGTCGAACCGGTCGATCGCGTACGCGGTCATCGATCCGATGAAGACGTTGCCCAGCAAGGAGAAGACCAGTATGAAGGACGTGTTCCACAGGGCCTGCAGCATGTGGCCGTCGGTGAAAGCGACCGCGTAGTTGTGCAGGTTGAACCAGTTGTCCGGCGTGGACAACGGGTTGTCGTTGCGCGCCATCTCGCCACTGGTACGCAGGGAAGTGAACAGGACCGCCAGCAGCGGCACGATGACCACCGCACTGCCCAGGACTAGCGAGACGTACTTGAGGATCACAGCGATCCTGCTGCGCAGAGGTGTGCCGCCGCGGTCTGCCACGGCGATGGCCTTCCTGGTGCCGGGGGTGGCGAACGCGCTCACGACAGCTCCACCCTCTCATCCGGAACGAGTCCGCGCTGGATCCAGGTCACCAGCAGCACGATGCCGAGCAGCACGACCGCGGCCGCGGAGGCGAGGCCGACCTTGGTGAAGTTGAACGCGAGCTTGATCGTCTGGATGACGAACGTCTCGCTGTTGTTCGACCCGCCGGTCATGATGAACGGGATCTCGAACACTGACAGCGCGCCGGAGACCGCCAGAACGGCGCTCAGGCCGATGATCGGCTTGATGCTCGGCGCGATGATGTGGCGGAACTGCTGCCAGCGATTCGCCCCGTCCAGCGCGGCGGCCTCGTACAGGTGTGGTGGGATCGACTGGATCGCGCCGATGAACCACACCAGGTTCACGCCCATGTACCGCCACACCGACACTCCGGCCAGCGAGGTGTTGACCAGATCCGGATCCCCCAGCCAGAGATGCGGTCCCAGCCCGAAAACTCGCAACACCGTGTCGAACGTCCCGCCCGGCTGGAAGAAGTACAGGAACACGAACCCGATGGCCACGCCGTTGATCAGGTAGGGGAAGAACAGGATGCCCTTGAACAGGTTCCGCAGCCGCGTGTTGAAGCTGAGGATGGTCGCGAAGTACAGCGCCACGACGATCTGCACCACGGCGCCCAGCAGGTAGAACAGGCTCACCAGGAACACCTGGAACAACTCCGGCCGGGTGACCAGATCAGCGTAGTTCTCACCGCCGACGAAGTTCCACTGTGGACTCAGGCCGTCCCAGTCGGTCAGGCTGTAGACGAACAGCGCCACGACCGGGATGTAGGTGAACAGCACCAGCAGGGCCAGCGGCGCGGTCAGGTACGGCCACGGGGCCCACCACGGCCGGCGGCGCCCGGCTTGCCGGTGTGCCCGTCGCGGAGGTGCCGTGGTGGGTCGTGGGAGCCGCTGGGCATCGGGCCCGGCGACACGAGTTGTGGACATGTGGGTCTTCCTCCGGGAGGCGGGAGGCGGGTGCAGGCCGATTCGCCCTTGGTCTGCACCCGCGCGCGGCGGCGTTGCGGGGCGTGGCGTCTCAGCCGCCGGCTTTGCTCTGCGCCTCGGACCACTTCTTGTTCAGGTCCTGGAAGATGGTGCCCAGATCACCATTGGCCGCGCCGCGGGCGACATCGACGATGTGCTGGCGGTAGTCGGGGCTGTTCAGCCCGACCTCGGAAGCCTTGTCGATGTCCAGGACCTTGGCGTTCTTGGTGTAGCTGAGCTGGATGAACCGGACGCCGGCGTCCTGGAAGGGCTGCACGCTGCTCGGCAGCGGTGTCCCCTTGACCGACGAGATCGACAGCGCCTTCTGCGCGTCACCGGACTTGGTGATGAACCAGTCGATCCAGGCACGCGCGGCGGGTTTGTTCTTGCTGTGCACGTTGATCGCGTACTGGTAGTCGGGCCGCACCACGGTGCAGAACTTGCCGTCGGCCTGCGCCGGGAACGGCATGAAGCCGATGTCGTCGGGGTTCTTGCCCGCCTTCTTCGCGGCCTCCCGCATCTGCACCACGGCCCAGGACCCCAGCCACATGGTGGCCACCTTGCCGGTGCCGATCAGGTTCTTCGAGCTCTCCCAGTTGGTCGTGTTCGGGTCCGCTTCGGACAGTCCGCTGTGGACGATGTCGTGCAGCAGCGTGTCAACGACCTTCAGGTCCTGGCCCGAGGTCCAGGGTTCCTTGGTGTCGGCGAGCTTGTCGTTGGCGGCCGGATCACAGCTGGGCGACCCCAAAGCGTTGCCCCAGTTGGTCAACGGCCAGCCGTCCTTGTAGTTGGTGTAGTACGGCACCGCACCCGTGGTGGCCTTGATCGCGGTCAGGGCGGTGAGGAACTCCGCCGGGGTCTTCGGCCAGCCGGTGATGCCGGCCTGCTGCCAGACCGCCTTGTTGTAGACGAACCCGTTGGCGGTCCCGATGTTGGCGATGCCATAGACGTTGCCATCGACCGTGCCGTGGTCGGTGAAGTCGAACTTCTTCGACAGTTCCGCCGCCGTACCGAGCGGGGCGAAGAAGGCCGGATACTGACTGGCCGGCACCGAGTTGGGGATCGACAGGACGTCGCCGTAGTCCTCGCTGTTCATCCGGATCCTGACGTCGCCCTCGTAGTCGGTCAGCCCCTGGAACTCCACCTTGACGTTGGGATAGATCTTGGCGAACTCCGCCGCGTAGGCCTTGGCCGTGCCGTCCTGCACCTGGTCGGTCCGGTTGGTCAGCACCGTGATCGAACCGGTGACCTTCGCCGGATCGTCCGGGACCGGAACGGTTCCCGAGTCCGGTGTGTCCCTCGATCCCCCACATGCGGCGAGACCCAGCGCCAGGGCGATCCCTGCTGCTGCCAAGCGTGTTTTCCGCACGTCGAACCACTTCCTCGTCTGCGAGCAGGGAATCAGGCAGGCAGCGTCCGCTGCTGAGTTGTTCGAGATCCGTGACATGGAACGATCTATATCGCCCAGTTCATTACCCGGCATACCCGTGGAGTGTGCCGCAAGTTCGCAGGTCAGAAGGTAGGCCCGTCAGCACCCGGGTGTCAAGACTGGAACTAAAACGTACTAGTAGCTGTTCCGGTGGCCGGCGTGAGTGAACGGCTTCGGCGAGAGGTGACCCGATGCGGCCAGGGGCGCGGTGCCGGGCGTCAGGTGCGCGGCCGGGCGGTGGACGAGCGAGGTACCAGGCTTGGTGACTGGCTGGCGCGCGACGGCTTGCCGGCACCGGTCATCACCTCGAACAGGGCGTTGGTGACGTCGGCGCCGAAGGAGTAAATGTCGTGCTGCATCGCCGACAGCGCCGGGCGGGTGACCTGGCACAGCTGGGAGTCGTCCCAGGCGATCAGCGACAGGTCCTCGGGTACCGACAGCCCGAACTCCGCGGCGACACCCAGAGCGGTCACGGCCATGATGTCGTTGTCGAAGATGATCGCGGTCGGCCGGTCGGGTGCCAGCAGCAGGTGTCGTGTGGCACGGCCGCCCTGGTCGGCTGAGAAGTCGGCGGCCACCGTGCGTCCCTCGATCCCCAGCTCCCGGATCGCCTGTTCGAAGGCGGTGGTGCGGATCACCGAGTGGCCGAGCTCGGCGGGGCCGCCGACCCGGCTGATGCGGCGATGGCCCAGTGCCGCGAGATAGCGGACCGCCTCCACGATCGCGGCGGCGTCGTCGGTCCACACCGCCGCGAACGGACCGGCCAGGGACGGGTGACCGACCACCACGGCGGGCAGCCCGATCTCGGCCAGCGCGGGAATCCGCGGGTCGTCGACCTTGAGGTCCACCAGGATGCTGCCGTTGATCCGGCCGCCCTGCCACCATTCCCGGTGGACCTCGGTCTCCTCGTCCGTCTCGATCACCCGCAGCAGCAGCGAGCACGAGTTGCGGCTCAGGACACTTTCGACGCCGGAGATGAATTCCATGTAGAACGGCTCCAGCCCCAGCAGCCGGGCGGGCCGGGCGATGGCCAGCCCGACGGTGTGGATGGCGTTGCCCGACAGCGCCGCGGCGGCCTGGTTGGGCCGCCAGCCCAGCTCCTGCGCGGCCTGCAGGATGCGCGCCTTCGTCGACTGCGAGACCCCCGGCCGGTCGTGCAACGCGATCGACACCGCCGACGTCGACACACCCGCGCGGGCGGCGACATCCCGGATCGTCACCTTGCGCTCCCGGCTAGCAGAGTCCGACTGCGTCACTGTGACGACCGCCTTCGTGTGTCACGACCCGCCCGCTGGAAACCGCGCGGGCTCACCGGACAATCTACCGCCTCGCGGGCTTGAACGTGTTAGTAGCGTGTTGCGGTTCTCGCGGGCAATGCCAAGGGCCGGTGGCACCGCAACGATCCAGCTCGCCGCAGCACACACGCTATGGCCACCAGGTTGACCGCCGACGATCACTGCAGAAAAAGCAGAGGCAGTATCTCCGTCCGGACGCATTGTTTCGTGGCCTGACGGCTGGCGTGGGCCGCATTATCGCCGCGACACGCGAGCGTCGTCGGGCAGCTCGGCTCATCAGGCGGTTCGACGGATGACTATGCGAATATAGGCGGAGCAGAAGACGAGCTCCTGCCGCGATATTGGCGGAGGACGCGTCATGGGGCCTCGACCTGCGCATCGCTTCGCCACAAAATCAGAGACCACCGAATGAGAGACAACTGCCATGGCCCAGAAAGTCCTAGTCCAACTCGTCGACGATCTGGATGGCACTGCCGCCGATGACATCACGACCGTCACCTTCGGACTTGACGGCGCGGTGTACGAGATTGACCTCAAGCCCCGCAACGCTGCCAAACTTCGGAACCAACTGGAGGGCTTCGTGCAGGCCGCGCGGCGGACTGGCGGCCGGGTCAAGCGCGGTACCGCACCCAAGGCAGCCACACCGGCCGCCAGCCGCGAGCAGACCAAGGCGATTCGCGACTGGGCACGCCAGAACGGCTTTGAGCTGTCCGACCGCGGCCGCATTCCGGCCAACGTCATTGACGCGTTCGAGGACGCCCACTCTGGCAAGGGC
>CBIMJO010000891.1:0-4898 GCA_966244135.1 uncultured Actinocrispum sp.
CGCCGATGGGTCGGCGCCCGAGGGCGTGCTCGAGCTGCCCGACATGCAGGGCCGGTGGCTCGAGGGCAAGCTGGCGATGGCGCCGGTCTGGCCCTACCTTTACGGCCTCAGCAAGGAGCCGCTGGGCGACAACTTCGCCATCACCACGGCGCCCGGTCTCTCGCGTCCGGCGGGCACCGTCTATTCGTGGGGCTTTGCCGCGGCGTCCGGGTCCAAGAACCCCGATGCGGCGAAGGCGTTCATCGCGTACTTCGCCAACAAGGACCTGGCCAAGGGCATCCCGGCGGTGGCCGACAACCTCTCGCCGCGGCCTGAGCTGCCGGTGCCCGACGACCTGAAGGCGATGAACACGGCGCTGACCGACACCAAGAAGGAGAAGGTCGTGTTCATGGACTCGATCGACTCCCTCTACGGCGGCAACTTCGTCAAGAACGCCTTCTACCCGCTGAACAACGACCTGCTCAAGGGCAAGATCAGCGCCCAGCAGTTCATCGACGGGATCGGCCCGAAGACCGTGGACTTCTGGAAGTCGCAGGGATGACAGCCCAGCTGTCGTCGCCGCCTGCCCTCGGCACCACGCCGAGGGCAGGCGGCGGCACCCCCGCCGCGCACGTCGCCCGCCGCAAACGGCTGTTCTGGCCGTTCCTCATCCCCACCCTGGTGCTCTACGGCGTGTTCCTGATCGCGCCCACGATCGCCACCGTGGTGCTGAGCTTCTCCTCGTGGAAGGGCGCCGGTGACACGCCGGAGTTCAACGGCCTCAAGCAGTACGGCCAGATCTTCGCCGACGAGGGCTTCCAGCACGCGTTCACCAACACGCTGATCTACATCGCCCTCGGCGGCATCGGCACGTTCGTGCTGGCGTTCCTGTTCACCATGGTGCTGCGCGACATGCGCGGCAACCGGATGGTCCGCGCGATCCTGTTCTTCCCGAACATCGTCGCGCCGGTGGCGCTGGGCATGTTCTTCGGCGTGGTCTACCGCTACCAGCCCGGCCGCCAGGGGCTGGCCAACTTCCTGCTGGAGAGCATCGGCATCAAGGGCCAGAAGTTCCTCGACGCCGACACGGTCACCTGGGTCGTGCTCGGCTCGATCATCTGGGCCTCGTCCGGGTTCTACATCACCATCCTGATGGCCGCGGTCGACCGGATCCCGCCGTACCTGTATGAGGACGCGTCCATCGCCGGCGCCTCCCCGTGGCAGAAGTTCCGCAACATCACCCTGCCGCTGACCTGGGACGTGGTCGGCATCGCCGGGGTGCTCTGGACGATCAACGCGGTGAAGATCTTCGAGCTGGTGTTCGTGATGGCCGGATCGGGCACCTACGCCCCGCCCATCCACACCTGGACCCTGGGCATCTTCGTGTTCGACCGGTCGTTCGGCGACACCCCCGCCTACGGCACGGCGTGCGCGTGCGCGGTCGTCATGATCGCCCTGGTGTCGGTGTTCGTCGTGGCGCTGCGCAGGCTGCTGCGCCGCGAGGCGATCCAGTTCTGAGAGGCCCGACGTGACCGCAGAAACCCTCACGCCCGCAGCCGCCGACGCCCCCGTGCGCAAGGCCCCGCGCCGCCCCAAGCCAGCGCCCGGTGTCAAACGCCTCTCGCCGCTGCGCGTCATCGGCATGGCCGTGGTGTGGCTGTTCACCCTGTTCAACATCGTGGTGCTCTACTGGCTGATCGCCGCGGCGTTCAAGACCCCGCTGGAGATCTTCCGCAACCCGCTGTCGCTGCCCAGCCAGCTGTTCGTCTCCGGCCGGCCGTTCCGCAACTTCATCTACGCGTGGGACACCGCCGAGTTCGGCACCGCGTTCCTCAACACGGTGATCCTGGTCGCGGTCTGCTCGGTGGTGATCGTGCTGGTCTCCGCACCCGCCGCCTACGCGCTCTCGCGGCTGGGCGTGCGCGGGGCCGGGCCACTGACCGGGTTCATCGCCATCGGCATGGGCATCCCGTTCCAGACGGTGATCATCCCGCTGTTCATCGTGCTGGCCAAGATCAAGCTCGTGAACAACCTGTTCGGCCTCGGCCTGCTGTACGTGGCGCTGTCGCTGCCGTTCACGGTGTTCCTGCTGACCGGGTTCTTCCGGTCGCTGCCCGACGAGCTGGAGGAGGCGTCCGCCATCGACGGCGCGTCGCCGACCCGCACGTTCTGGTCGATCATGCTGCCGCTGGCCCGCGGCGGGCTGATCACCGCGCTGATCCTCAACGCCATCGGGTTGTGGAACGAGACCCTGCTGGCGATCGTGTTCCTGCAGGAGAACGCGAACTTCACCCTCTCGCGCGCGTTGTTCACCTTCTACAACGCCGCGGCCTACCAGTCGGAGTACGGCGGGCTGCTCGCGGGCGTGGCGATCATCGTGCTGCCCATGCTCGTGCTGTACATCCTGTTGGCTCGACGGATCATCACCGGCCTCACCCTCGGCGCCGGGAAGTAGGGAGCACCACAAGATGGCTACGGTCTCGTTCCGGGGCGCGACCCGGTACTACGCGGGCAACGACAAGCCCTCGGTCGACCGGCTCGACCTCGAGGTGGCCGACGGGGAGTTCCTCGTCCTGGTCGGCCCGTCCGGCTGCGGCAAGTCCACCACCCTGCGGATGCTGGCCGGGCTGGAAGGCGTCGACGAGGGCGAGATCTGGATCGGCGACAAGAACGTCACCGACATGGAGCCCCGCGCCCGCGACATCGCGATGGTGTTCCAGAACTACGCGCTCTACCCGCACATGTCGGTGCACGAGAACATCGCGTTCCACCTCAAGATCGCGAAAATGCCCAAGGACCAGCGCGACGAGCGGGTCCGCGAGGCGGCCAAGCTGCTGGACCTGGAGCAGTACCTCGAGCGCAAGCCCGCCAAGCTGTCCGGCGGCCAGCGCCAGCGGGTCGCGATGGGGCGGGCGATCGTGCGCCAGCCGCAGGTGTTCTGCATGGACGAGCCACTGTCCAACCTGGACGCCAAGCTGCGGGTGCAGACCCGCACGCAGATCGCGTCCCTGCAGCGCCGCCTGGGCACCACCACGATCTACGTCACCCACGACCAGGTCGAGGCCATGACCATGGGCGACCGGGTCGCGGTGCTGCGCGACGGGCTGCTGCAGCAGTGCGACACCCCGGTGGGGCTGTTCGCTAAGCCCCGCAACGTGTTCGTGGCCGGGTTCATCGGCTCCCCGGCGATGAACCTCATCCCCGCGCGCGCCGAGGAAGCCGGCGTGCAGCTCGGTGGCGCGACGATCCCGCTGACCCCCGCGCAGCGCGCGGCACTGACCGGGCCTGAGGTGATCGTGGGCATCCGGCCCGAGGGCTGGGACCTGGTGCCGCACTCCGACGGCCTGAACGTGACCGTCGAGGCGGTCGAGGAACTCGGCTCCGACCAGTACCTCTACGGCTCCTCGGAGGTCAAGCTGGTCGCGGCGGGGGAGAGCGTCGAGGAGCGCGAGGCCCCGCACCCCGTGGTCATCCGCACCCCGGGCATGTCGGCGCACCAGCGCGGCGAGCAGCTCGGTGTCCGCCCGCAGCCGGGCGCGGTGCACCTGTTCGACAAGGAGTCCGGCGAACGCCTGCCGGACTGAGGTTCTCGGTGATCCTGTAGCCGGTCTCCGTTGGGGGCCGGCTACAGCTTTTCCCACACCGACACGTGTTTCGTGCTGTCGTGCGTGAACGGTTCACGCCGCCATCCCGCCCACCGTTGCGTCAGCCGCATTCCGGCGATGCGCGCCATCAAGTCCAATTCGGACGGCCACACATACCGCAGCGGGATCGAGAACATCCGCCCGTCCTTGGGCCAGTAGTGGTGCGAGATCAGCGACTGCGTCACCGTGTCGAACTCGTCGAACCCCAGATGCTCCGCGCTCACCTCGAACGCCCGCACCGTCTCACCCATCGGCAGCCGCCGCAGGCTCGGCACCCCCACCTCGATCACGAAACACCCACCCGGCTCCAGGTGCGCGGCCACGTTCTCAAAACACGCGACCTGCTCGTCCTGCGTGGTGAGGTTGCCGATCGTGTTGAACACCAGGTACGCCAGCCGGAACGTCCGCCCCACCTGGGCGGTCGCGAAATCCCCGATGGTCACGCCGATCCGATCGCCGCCGGGCTTGGCCCGCATCCGCGCCACCATCGGCTCGGACAGGTCGATCCCATGCACGCCAACACCTCTGGCGGCCAACGGCACCGCGATCCGGCCCGTCCCGATGCCCAGCTCCAGCGCGTCCCCGCCGCCCGCCAGCCCGGCCAGCAACTCCACCGCCGGATCGACCGCCTCCGGCGCGAACATCTCCGCACTGGTGTCGTCGTACCGGCCGGCCACGTCCTCGTCGAAGTACCCCGCAGTCATTCCAGCGACCCTGCCACCCGATCAGCGTTCGCCGCCAACGGTTTTCGCCACTACAGTCCCGTCGGGTGCTAACCGTCATCCGCGACCAGACCGTGCGCGCGCCGGGCGTGCGGGCCGGTGAGGTCATCGCCTACGACTGGACCTTCCAGCTGCATGGCGCCACCCACGCCCAGCGCAGCTTCGTCCTTCTCGACGACGGCATCCAGATCAACCAGCCCGTCCTGTTCCCCGAACAGCAACGCGGCTGGTGGTACTGCGACCTCGTGACCGTCACCGACAACGGTGACACCGTGCACGTCGACGACATGTGGATCGACATCATCGTCGGCCCGCCCAACCACCCCTACCGCGTCCTGGACCTCGACGACTACGCGCACGCCCTCACCGACGGCCGCCTCACCCCAGCCGAAGCCGCCGACGGACTCACACGCGCACAACGGTTTCTCGACCGCCGGCTCAACCGCCGCCACGACACCACCCGCACCTGGCCCGACTTCCCGCCCCAGACCGTCCTGGACCTGCTGACCGCGGACCTCAGGTAGCCGGATCCCACCGCGACGACAACTCCCGA
>CBIMJO010000892.1:0-4892 GCA_966244135.1 uncultured Actinocrispum sp.
ACGCCGACCTGGCGCTGGCGTTCCGTGACCTCGGGCTGGACGTGTGGTTCGACGGGCTGCCCGACGGGCTCGAGACACGGGTCGGCGAGCGGGGCGAGCAGCTCAGCGTCGGGGAGCGCCAGCTGGTGTCGCTCGCCCGCGCCTCCCTCAAGCTGCTGTCTCCGGGGGCGTCGTACGTCGGGCTCGACTTCGACGCCCGCGTGGCCTGGCCGGCGTACGACTGGATGGGCGTGGCCAAGGCCGGCCTGGAGTCGGTCACCCGCTACCTGGCCAAGGAGCTGGGCCCGAGGCAGATCCGGGTGAACCTGATCGCGGCCGGCCCGGTGCGCACGATGGCGGCCAAGTCGATCCCCGGCTTCAAGGACATCGAGGAGCAGTGGGGCCCCCGCGCGCCGATGGGCTGGAAGGTCGACGACCCCGAGCCCGTTGGTAAGTCCGTGTGCGCCCTGCTGTCGGACTGGCTGCCGGCGACCACGGGGTCCATGGTGTGGGTGGACGGCGGGTTCCACGCGGTCGGCATGTAGCCGCCAGTGGGACGACCGTCCACAGTGGAGTGAAGGTGGGCGGAGTTGTTAGGTCTCGAGATCGTCGTCGTGCTCGGGGTGGCCGTACTCGTGTGTACGGTCGCCGCCGGGCGGCTGCGCGTGGTGCCGCCGGTGCTGCTGGTCGCCTTCGGTGTGGCGGTCGGGTTCATCCCGGCCCTGCGTGAGGTGTCGCTGCCGCCCGAGACGATGCTGCTGGTGTTCCTGCCGGCGCTGCTGTACTGGGAGAGCCTGACCACGTCGTTGCGGGAGATCCGCAACAACCTCAGGGTCATCGTGCTCGCCAGCACAGTGCTCGTCGTCGTGACGGCAGCTGCCGTAGCAGTGGTAGCGCATGCCGTGGGTATGCCCTGGGGCCCCGCGTGGATTCTTGGCGCGGCTATCGCGCCCACGGATGCCACCGTTGTCAGCGTCATCGCACGGGCACTGCCGTTGCGCACGATGACCGTGTTGCGCGCGGAGAGCCTCGTCAACGACGGCACCGCTTTGGTCATCTACGGCATCGCCGTCAGCGTCACCAGGAGCGGCGAGTCGTACGGGCCCGGACACGTCAGCTGGCTGTTCGTGCTCGCGTACGTCGGCGGTGCGGCCTCCGGGCTGCTGACCGCGTGGCTCGCCATCCAGGCCCGACGCCGGCTGGACAGCCCGATCCTGGAGAACGTGGTCAGCGTGCTGACGCCGTTCGTCGCGTTCCTCGGCGCGGAGCTGATCGAGGCCTCCGGGGTGCTCGCGGTGGTCATCTGCGGGCTGATGCTCAGCCAGATCGGGCCGCGGATCGTGCGCGCCGACACCCGCCAGCAGGCCACCGCGTTCTGGGGACTGACCACGTTCCTGCTCAACGGGTCGCTGTTCGTGCTGATCGGCCTGCAGGCCAACGCCGCCACCCGCGACCTGTCGTCGACCGGGCTGAACCGGGCGCTGATCCTGCTGGGGATCATCACCGCGGTCGTGATCGGGTCGCGGTTCCTCTACATGTTCACCACGCCGTACCTGATCCGCGCCATCGACCGGCGGCCCCAGCAGCGGCTGCGGCGGGTCGGTGGGCGGCCCCGGGTCGTGTTCGCGCTGTCGGGGTTCCGTGGGGCGGTGTCGATGGCCGCGGCCCTGGCCATCCCCGACACGACCAGTGCCGGGGATCCGTTCCCCGGCCGGGACCTGATCATCTTCGTCACCGCGGGCGTGATCGTGCTGACCCTGGTCATCCAGAGCGTGGTGCTGCCGTTCGTCGTGCACTGGGCGCACCTGCCGCCGGACACGCAGCTCGACGAGGAACGCTCGCTGGCCATCACGGTCGCCTCCGAGGAGGCGTTCGAGGCCATGCCGCGGCTGGCCGCCGAGCTGGAGGTCGACCCGATGGTGCTGGAGCGCGCCCAGACCGAGTACCAGCGCCACCTCACCGTGCTGCGCACCGAGGGCGCGGGCGAGGACGACATGGACGACACCGAACGCCGTCTGGAGGACGAGTACAAGCAGCTGCGGCTGGCGTTGCTGGCGCGCAAGCGGGAGACCCTGCTGCGGCTGCGCGACGAACGGCTGATCGACGACATCGTGGTGCGCGAGGTGCAGAACAAGCTCGACGTGGAGGAGGTGCGGCTGTCCCGGCGAGAGATCGTGGAGTGACAAATGCCAGGATAGGGACGTGAGTTTTGACGCCGTGCTGTGGTTGTCGTTCGGCGGGCCGGAGGGGCCCGCGGAGGTCCGGCCGTTCCTGGAGAACGTGACCCGCGGCCGGGGTGTGCCGCCGGAACGCCTCGACGAGGTCGAACAGCACTACCAGCACTTCGGCGGCGTCTCCCCGATCAACGAGCTCAACCGGGACGCCATCGCCGCGGTCGAGGCCGAGCTGGCGGCCCAGGACATCAAGCTGCCGGTGTACTTCGGCAACCGCAACTGGCACCCGATGGCCGAGGACACCGTCGCGAAGATGGCCGCCGACGGGGTGAAGCGGGCGCTGGTGTTCCCGACCTCCGCGTACGGCGGGTACTCCGCCTGCCGCCAGTACGACGAGGACATCGTGCGGGCCCGCGCCGCGGTCGGCCCCGACGCCCCTGAACTGGTGAAACTGCGGCAGTTCTTCGACCACCCGCTGTTCGTGGCGGCCTTCGCCGACTCCGTCCGGGCCGCGCTGGCCTCGCTGCCGGACAACGCCCGGCTCGTGTTCACCGCGCACTCCGTGCCGGTGTCTGCCGACAAGGCCGCGGGGCCGCCCGAGGAGGGCGGGCACCGGTACTCGCGCCAGATCGCCGAGGCCGCGCGGCTGGTGGCGGCCGAGGTGGGCGTCGCCGAGTACGACGTGGTCTGGCAGTCGCGGTCCGGCCCGCCGCGGATCCCGTGGCTCGAGCCGGACATCGTGGACCACGTGGAGGCGTTGAGCGCCCAGGGCGTCGGCGCGCTGGCGGTGTGCCCGATCGGGTTCGTCTCCGACCACCTCGAGGTGATCTGGGACCTGGACAACGAGGCCGCCGAGAAGGCCGCCGAGCTGGGCATGCTGTTCGCCCGCGCGGCCACCCCGAACGCCGACCCGCGGTTCGCCGAGCTCGTGGTCGCCCTGATCCGGGAGCACATCGCGGGCGAGGAAGCGTTGAAGCTGTCGTCGTTCCCGGCGGCCGGGTGCACCGTCAACGGCGCGCCCTGCGCGGTCGCCTGTTGCGAACCGGTCAGAAGGCCTTGAGTACCTTCGTGATCATCACCGGGGTGGCCGGTGGTGGCAAGACCACAGTCATCAATGCCTTACGGCAGTACGGGTACCGGTGTTCCGCCGAGGTGGCGCGGGAGATCATCCGCGACCAGGTGGCCATCGGCGGCCGGGCCCTGCACCAGGTCGACGCGGCCCTGTTCGCCGAGCTCATGCTGTCCTGGGAGATCCGGTCCTACCGGGAGGCCCGCCAGCAGGGCGGCCTGGTGTTCTTCGACCGGGGCATCCCGGACTTGGTCGGCTACCACCGGCTGTTGGGCCTGCCGGTGCCGCCGCACGTGCTGACCGCGACCGCGATGTTCCGATACCACCAGCGCGTGTTCATCACCCCACCGTGGCCGGAGATCAACGACCGCGATGAGGAGCGCACCCACGACTTCGACGAGGTGCTGCGCACCCACGAGGAGATCTCGCTGGGCTACATCGAGCACGGCTACGAGGTGATCGAGCTGCCGAAGGTCAGCGTGGAGGAGCGGGTCGCGTTCATCAGCCAGTACGTTTCGTAGATGCCGATCCTGCCGTCGCCGTTGGTGCGGCTGCACGACGACCGGCTCGGTGAGGTGCGCCTGTTCCTGAAGCGCGACGACCTCATCCACCCGGACATCCCGGGCAACAAGTGGCGCAAGCTGAAGCACAACATCCCGGCGGCACAGGCGAAGGGCACGCTGCTCACCTTCGGCGGCGCCTACACCGGCCACATCCGCGCGACCGCCGCCGCGGGCCGCCTGCACGGGTTCCGCACGATCGGCGTGATCCGCGGCGAGGAACACCTGCCGCTGAACCCCGTTCTGGCGTACGCCGTCGAGCAGGGCATGACGTTGACGTACCTGGACCGCCAGACCTACCGGCGCAAGACCGAACCCGAGGTCGTTGCCGCTCTGCGGGACCGGTTCGGCGACTTCTTTCTGTTGCCCGAGGGCGGAAGCAACGCCGAAGCCGTCCGCGGCTGCAGCGAGCTCCCGGCGGAGATCGGCATCGACTTCGACGTGATCGCCTGCGCCTGCGGCACGGGCGGAACGCTCGCGGGTCTCTCGGCGGGCCTGAAAGACCAACGCGCCCTTGGCTTCTCGGTGCTGAAAGGCGGCTTCCTGGCCGGCGAGGTGGCCCGGCTGCAGCGGGCCGCGCTGGGCACGGTCCGGCCCAACTGGACGGTCACCGACGAGTTCCACTTCGGTGGCTACGCACGAAGAACAGCCGATCTCGACGCGTTCATCACCGACTTCGACGACCGGCACGGCCTACGTCTCGATTGGGTGTACGTGGCCAAGATGTTGTCCGGGCTCTACACCCTGATCGATCGGGGTGCCTTCACATCCGGGACGACAGTCGTCGCGGTCGTGACCGGCCCGGGGGAGTGGGGCAGCCGCCCAGCTACACGCCGTTCACAGGGATGAACCAGACATAAGCACCCGGACCGGGACTGAATGCCCAGGCACCGACTTGGTCGCGCCGGTCATTCGCGGCTCGCAACACGCCCGACATCGCCCCGAGACCGAAGCGAGACCAGCGCACCGAGGTCGGCCGCGGGGTGCGAGCCGCGAATGACCGGCTTCGGGCGGGCCAAGCCCCGTCCGAGCGAAGCGAGGACCATCAAACACGGCGAGGACCAATAGGGATGGTCTTGACCAATCGGTGTCCGGTGACTAGCGTCACCT
>CBIMJO010000893.1:0-4884 GCA_966244135.1 uncultured Actinocrispum sp.
AGTGGGACAAGGACGACTGCGCGGCGATCGGGCTGGTCAAGTTCGACCTGCTCGGCCTGGGCATGCTGTCCGCGCTGCACTACGCGACCGACCTGGTCAAGCAGCACGAGGACATCGAGGTCGACATCGGTGACCTCGACCTGAAGGACCCGAACATCTACACCATGCTGTGCGCGGCGGACTCGGTCGGCGTGTTCCAGGTGGAGAGCCGCGCGCAGATGGCGACCCTGCCCCGGTTGAAGCCGCGGAAGTTCTACGACCTGGTCGTCGAGGTCGCGCTGATCCGGCCGGGCCCGATCCAGGGCGGCTCGGTGCATCCCTACATCCGGCGTGCGAACGGGCGGGAGGACATCACCTACGACCACGAGCTGCTCAAGCCCGCGCTGGCGAAAACCCTTGGCGTGCCGCTGTTCCAGGAACAGATGATGCAGATCGCCGTCGATGTGGCCGGGTTCGACGCGGCCGAGGCGGACGAGCTGCGCCGGGCGATGGGCTCCAAACGGTCCACCTACCGGATGGAACGGCTGCGCGACCGGTTCTACGAGGGCGCGGCGCGCAACGGGATCACCGGTGAGCTCGCCGACAAGATCTACACGAAACTGCTGGCATTCGCCAACTTCGGCTTCCCGGAGAGCCACGCGCTGAGCTTCGCGCACCTCGTGTTCGCCAGCTCGTACTTCAAGTACTACCACCCGGCCGCGTTCTGCGCGGCGCTGCTGCGCGCCCAGCCCATGGGGTTCTACTCGCCGCAGTCGCTGGTCGCCGACGCGCGGCGGCACGGCGTGATCGTCCGCGGCCCGGACATCAACGCGAGCCTCCCGCACGCCACCCTCGAACCAGTGTCCACAACGGACACAAGCTCGGCGGTCCGGCTCGGCCTCGGCGCGATTCGCACCATCGGCCAGCGGCCGGCCGAGCTGATCGTCGAGGAACGCGAGGCGAACGGCCCGTTCGAGAGCATGACCGACCTCGCCCGCCGTATCCGGCTGACCACGCCACAAGTGGAAGCGCTGTCCACCGCGGGCGCGTTCAGCTCGTTCGGCATCACCCGACGCGCCGCCCTGTGGTCGGCGGGCGCGGTCGCCGAGGACCGGCCCGAGAAACTGCCCGGCACCACCGTCAGCACCGACGCGCCCATGCTGCCCGGCATGGACGATGTCGAGACCGCTGTCGCCGACGTCTGGGCTAATGGCCTGTCCCCGGACAGCTTCCCGACCCAGTTCGTCCGCGCGCGGCTCGCCGAGCTCGGCGCCATCGCCGCCGCCTCCCTCGCGGATGTGGAGGACGGCACCCGCGTCCTCATCGGCGGCGCCGTCACCCACCGCCAGCGGCCGGCCACCGCGGGCGGCGTGACGTTCCTGAACATCGAGGACGAGACCGGCATGGTCAACGTCGTGTGCTCACCCGGCCTGTGGGCGCGGTACCGGCGGGTCGCCCGCGCCAGCGCCGCCATGCTCGTCCGCGGCGTGATCGAGAAGGCCGAAGGCGTCATCAGCCTGCAAGCCGACCGCCTCCAGCACCTCGACCTCCGCATCCCCTCCAAATCCCGTGACTTCCGCTGATGTGGCGGGTGGGCGGTTTCATCCGGGGTTCATCAGCTTGAGCGGCGTGTAAGACCTGTGCAAGGCGTGGCTGCTGTACTTGTGGTGTCACGTTGAGGGGTGCGTGGGTCACTCGCCCGGTGGTCCACCAGGATCGGATCCCCCCAAGGTCTGTACCGCTCCTGCCGCCCCGTGACCCCGGCGGCGGCGCCACCTTCGCCCCGGCGCCGCCGCCTCAGGAAGTCCGCCCGGTCAGCGCCAGGAACCGGGCCCGCCACGGCGCGTCCGCGCCGGCAGGCACTGGGGCGCGGTAGATCCCAAGTGACCGCCACATCTGCGCGGCCGGCGCCGTTCCCTCGAACATCGCGTGCGACAACTCCTCCGACAGCGGGCTCTGCAGTCCGATGTGGAGCGCGACCTCATGTGCCGCGAGGGATCGGGCGATGTTCAACTGCCAGAAGTACTCCCACGCCGCGCAGTCGCCGAACGAGCAGTGCACGACCGCGTCCCGGTCGGTGACCTGGCGGGCCGCGGACTGCGCCGCCTGCCCGATCCGGCATACGGCCGACCAGGGCGAGGCGCCCAGCAGGTCGCCGTCGAACCTGCCGCGACCGACCGAGTCCATCGTCCGCCCCGCCAGCATGTCCGGGACCCAGGCGTCGTCGTAGACCTGGTGGTTGACCATCTCGCGCAGTGGCAGGTGTTCGTCGGCTCCCGGCATGTCGAACAGCGGCGGGATCACCGAGTCCCAGTCGGTGATCTGGCTGAACACCGCCACCGCGGCCTGGTCCGCCAGCAGGAACACCTCGGCTTCGTGGATCATGCCGGCAGCCTATGGCCGCTTTAGGACACTTCTTGTCCGCAATCGAAACTCGGTTACGCTCGGCGGGGTGCGGCGACGCGGAGATGAGCAGGCGTTGGGTTCAACGCCCCTCCGGGGCAACCCCAGGGTGCACGATGTCAGCTGAGCATGGCGCCCCACGCGCGCGGGTACGCGTTGCGGACATGGGGGCGCGCGGTTGGAGAGAGCAAGAGTCATTCCGCGTCGCCGCACTCGCTCTGGCCGGGCCCTGGCGCCGCCCGGAGATCGCCGGGCGGCTGGTCGACCTCTATCCGGATCCGGCGGCCGCCGAGACCATGGCCGACCTGCTCGTCCAGCACTCACCGACCCGTCCGTTCGGCGACCCGGCCGATCTCGCCCGCCAGATCATGGCCTTTCCCGTTGCCCCGCAGGAAAGTCCGCCAGAACACAAGTGGTGGCCGCACGTACCACAGTGGACCTCCACCACGGATGTGGCCGCACTACTGGATCTCACACCGTCCGAAGTGGACTGGATGGCCGACGCGCGTGGCTGGAACCGGCACGCGGCCGACAACATCAGGCACTACAAGACCCGTTGGATGACCACGTCGACCGGCGGTCTCAGGTTGATCGAAGCGCCCAAACCCCGGCTCGCCGAAGCCCAGCGGCGGATCGCCCGGCACCTGATCGCCGCCCTGCCGGTGCACGAGGCCGCGCACGGGTTCCGCGCCGGCCGGTCAGCGCACACCTACGCGCAACCCCACGCGGGCAAGCCCTTCGTGGTCCGGATGGACCTCGAGGGCTTCTTCGCCGCCGTCACCGGAGCGCGAGTCCGAGCCCTGCTGAAGGCCGCCGGATATCCGGAACCCGTGGCGGCGCGGCTGGCCGGCCTGCTCACCACCCGAACGCCCAAAGACGTGTTGATCGAAGCCCCGCGGACCGCCGGTGACCCAGAAGTCCGGCGCCGCCTGCTCAACCGCCTCGCGTACCAGCACCTCCCGCAAGGCGCGCCCTCGTCGCCCGCGCTGGCCAACGCGATCGCCTACCGCCTCGACGCGCGCCTGGCCGGGCTGGCGCGAAGCCTCGGCGCCGACTACACGCGCTACGCCGACGACCTGGCGTTCTCCGGCCCGCAAGCGCTTCCGTTGCATCGCCTGCTGCCCGGGGTCCGCCGGATCGCGGCCGACGAGGGGTTCCGGGTGCGGCCGGACAAGACCACGATCGCCGCCGCGCACCAACGTCAGCGCCTCACCGGGCTCGTCGTCAACGCCACGCCAACCGTCTCCCGGGCCGAGTTCGACGCGCTGAAGGCGTTGCTGCACAACTGTGCGCGCACCGGCCCGGAGGCGCAGAACCGCAACGACCACAACGACTTCCAGGCGCACGTGCGGGGCCGCATCGAATGGGTCGCGGCCGGGCATCCCGGCCGCGGCGCCAAGTTGCGGTTTCTTTACGAACGTGTCAGTTGGTGACCGCGACCTGTGCTTTGCCGCCCGTCCCCTTACCATCCGGGTGTGTCCGAGGGCGGTTTCGAGATCGGCAAAGACGGGTCGACCGTGATCGTCGTGGGCGTCGACGGAAGTCCGCCCGCGTTGCACGCGGCCGCGTGGGCGGGCGGGCTCGCCCGGCGGGAACGCGCCAAGCTGGTGCTCGTCTACGTCGAGCCGATCGCCAGCCCCGCGTACTGGACGGCGATGGGGATGGCCGGGGCGACCGAGGCCGCCTCCGCGTTCGTCGACGAGATCCGCAGGGACGCCGCGGCCTACCTGGAACACGCGGGCATCCCGTGGGAGCTCGTGCACTACCGCGGCGACCCCGCGCATGGCCTGGAGGCCATCGCGGAGGAGCGCCGCGCGGACTGTATCGTCGTTGGCCGGTCCCGCCACGGCGGTGGCCTCGTGGGGTCGGTGCCCAAGATGCTGATCAAGGACGCCAAACGCCCGGTCGTGGTCGTGCCGTAGCGGCGGTTATCCACATGTGACGGCCGTCACTGTCCGTACTGGCGAGTACGCGTCTCGGTGAGCAAGGAACGAGGCGCCGAACCCCGGAACCTCAGCGGTGCTTACTGGCGACCACCCAGATCACGATCGCGGCGATGACGGCCAGCACGAGCAGGATCGCCAGCGCGATCTTGAGCTTGCTGAACGGGCGCTCGCCGTGCACCTCGCCGGTGCAGCCGTTGATCAGGATCTGCCAGGTCCGGCCCGCGTAGATGTACGTGGCGATCCAGACCGGGAGGAGCATGAGCTTGAAGGTGACGTCGTTGTGCTCGGTGGCCACCTCGTTGACCCGCTGCTCGTCGCCGCCGATGTCCCGGCGGCAGTCCTCGCGGATCACGTTGCTCATCTGCTGCTTGGCCAGCTCGAACGCCGGCTCCGGCTCGACGTCGTAGCGCAGCGCGAAGTGCCCGGCCAGGTACTGCGGCTGGTATGGCGCGGCCTCGGTGAGCGGCCACGGCTCGAGGTCGGCGAGTTTCTTCTCCGGCAACGTGGTGCTGCCATAGAGCGCCGGCTCGCGAGTGCCGAGCAGGTTCAGGTTCGG
>CBIMJO010000894.1:0-4873 GCA_966244135.1 uncultured Actinocrispum sp.
GGATCGCGAAGC
This sequence comes from uncultured Actinocrispum sp., assembly GCA_966244135.1. Classification (GTDB taxonomy): domain Bacteria; phylum Actinomycetota; class Actinomycetes; order Mycobacteriales; family Pseudonocardiaceae; genus Kibdelosporangium. The sequence continues at coordinate 13 of CBIMJO010000894.1, forward strand.
CGGTCGTCGGCGGGGAAAGGCTAGCGCCGGAGTGCCCGGGGCGTGCTCGCGACACTGCTGCACGAGGCCGCGCACGGTGTTGCCGCCACCCATGACCGGGGGCTCCTGCGGTGGCTCGAGAGAGCAGCCGCGCACCCACCAAGGTAGCGAGGTCGGCACGGTTTCGTTGACGCTGCTGTTGAGGATCGAGGCCGTCTTCTCCGGCCTTCTGGTCGAGCTCACCAAGCACCGCTTCGAGTCGTGAATGAAAGCCGCGCGCGGCGCACCCGCTTGCTCGGGGTAACTCATGACGCTGGCCAACGCGCTGGGGCAACCATGACCCGGATCGTCGCGATGAGCCGAAGACAAAATGAACTCCACGAACACCGCTCGAGTCTGGCTCGGATCGTGACCGGCTGCCTCGGACACGCCTTCGATCCGCTCCACATGCTCACTGAATGAGACTTCGACGGCCACAGCGACCAATGCCTCTTTGGACGGGAAATGCTTTGTAGAACCCGCCACGAGTCAAGCCGATCGCGCCCATGACGTCCCGGGACGCTGACCGAACCGACTCCGCGTTCCCGAAACAGTCGCGACGCAGCCCACCACGATCGATCACATCGCTAACCCTCTTGGCGCTGAGTCAAAGGCAGCTCTCGAAGCGAGACATGATCCGGCACGATAATCATGGCGATCACTACTCGCTCCGGAAACGCGGCACCGGTGTACCGGTAGCTCACGGGATCCATCATTTCAATCGCCTGTTCACCTTCGATTTCGTCCACAACTCGACCACGAATGGTGACGGCCCGATAGGGATTGCGTTCATCGGTCACCGAAAGGCCAATACGTGGATCTCGGCGGAGATTGCGAACCTTCAAACGGGTGGTGGCGGAGAAGATGACCAGCCGGTCGTCATTCAAGACATCGATCCATACAGGCGACACCTGAGGCGACCCATCGCTCATCAAAGTTGCGACGTGCGCCAAGTTTCGAGCCGTGAGCAGTTCGCGAACACTGGGAGTTATTATTCCGTCAGCACCCATAATCGAGCAAGACTCCTGACATTTGAATTGGTCAAGTATTATTCGGCGAGGCCAAGAGGCTCACCGAAAGAAGCGTGATTAATGAACATGAGCGATTGCTGAACCAGTTCGCCCCCGTCGGCTACGGTGAGGCCGAGATCCGCGTCCGCAGCGGCGACGACATCACGGGGCCCAACGGCTGTTCGCTGAACCCATTGACTGGGCTCGAGACGACCGATCTCCTATCCTGGGTTCACGTTGACGTCGGCGGCCGAGAGGGTCTACCCGGTGATGGCGGGGTCGGTCATCACGCGAATCGCCACGGCCGCGGCGTTCTGGGTCCCGTTCGTGGGTCCAGCGGATAGGCCCACGAGATACAGCTTGCCGACTCGGCGACCGACAGGTATGACCGGAGACATTCCTGAGTCGATGATGATCGTATTTGCCCGGGCTGGTGCCAGTTCCGTCGCGAGCGCTGCGACGAAGATGGACATCGCGGACGTGACTGCGGCGTCTCCAGTGAGACCGTGATGTGCTTGGTCACCTCCAGCGCCATCGATCGCGTACACCGACAGCACCACCGATGACTGCGATCAGTTGACCTGCCAGCGACTTGTCGGCATTGCCAGTCGTTCCTTCGGCAGGCGCCATTGTCGATCCTTTCTCGCCAGTGCGTCTCGGCGGCGACCACACCCTTTGTCATCATTGCCGGTCGGCGAGCTGGGCGTTTGGACCCGTCGGCCGTTCGGTCCGGCGGGTCCGTTTGTCAGGCTTTCGCGACCAGTTCACGGACCGCCGGCGCCACCTCGGCGGCGAACCGGCGCAGGATGTCCGGCGAATCCGCCCGGTACAGGAAGAACGTGTCGATCCGGTGGGTCAGCGCCACTTCCGCCAGCTGCTCGGCCCACACCTCGGGCGGACCCTGCAGGAACCCCTTGCCAGTACCGAATTCACCCTCGATGTTGTAGCCGCGGCGGATGCTGTCCGGTGACCGTCCGGCGGCGCGGGCGGCGTCGTCGATGACCTGGCCGGCCGCCGCCAGGGCCTCGGGTGGGAAGAACGGCGAGCTGGGGATCCAGCCGTCGGCGATGGCGCCGGTCAGGCGCAGCAGCCGTGGCTGGTAGGCGCCGAACCAGATGGTCATCTCGTGCAGCGGTGCGGGGCCTGGCTTGGCACCGGCCAGCCGGTAGTGCTTGCCCTCGAACTCGACGTCCTCCTTGGCCGTCCACAGCAGACGGATGAGGCGGACGGCCTCGTCCAGCGCTTCGATCGACTCACCAGCGGTGCGGCGAGGGCCGTCTTCGGCGGTGATCGCCTCCCACATCTGCTGCGCGCCGGTGCCGAGCCCGAGCTCGAAGCGGCCGCCGCTGAGGATGTCGAGGGTCGCCGCGGTGCGGGCTACGACCGCTGGTGGGCGCAGCGGCAGGTTGAGCAGGTTGGGCAGCACCGTGATCCGCGACGTCCGGGCCACGATGGCCGACAGCAGCGCGATCGTGTCCAGCCGTTCGGGCCAGTAGGGGTGGTCCGACAGCGTGACGACGTCGTATCCGAGTTCCTCCGTCAGCTCGGCCAGCTCGACGACGTCCTGCGGCCGGCCGGCCGGCGGCTCCAGCAGCGCGCCGAACTTCAGGTCGTGGACGGTCACCGCACCGTCCCGATCCGCTCGGGCGTGGCGGTGCCGTGCACCCGCTGCGAGTGCGCCGCGAAAGCCTGGGCGGCCAGGTCCCCGATGACCGCGCCGACCTCGGGCGGCATGGCCGCGACGACGTCCCGGACGGTGCCGGGTTCGGCTTCGTAGGCCATCAACCCGAATATCAGTGGCATCTGCGCCGGGTCGACGTCGCCGGCGCCCGCGGCGATCATCTGTCCCCACTCGGCGGCGGTGATGTGCTTCTCGATCAGGGGAAGCGCTTGCTCCTCCTCGACGGCGAGGTGGTCGACAAGCCGTTCGTGCAGCCGTGTCACCACGTCGGCGAGCGCCGCGCCCCGTGTGGGATCGGCGGTCTCGCGCCACGGCACCAGCCCGGCTCGCACCTCGCTGAGGAGCTCGTCGAGGGCGCTGTGCTGTTGCTCCATCGCCTGCACGACGGGCTCGGCGGCTTCGCCGGCTCGCTCGGTCAGGCGGGCCCACAGGTGTGCGTCCTCGGCTTCGTGGTGGTGGTGCAGCACGGTGTCCACGAGGTCGAGGTGGTCGGCGACGATCGTGGCGCGCTCGAGGTCTCCGGCGGCGACGCCGCGGATCAGCGCCGGAGCGAGGCCGAGTTCCCGGCGGAACATGGTGTGCGCCATGTACATGTCGCGCACGTCGGCAAGGGGTTCGTCGGTCATGGTCATTTTCTAACAGCGAGAAAGCACCCGGGTGCGGAAACGTCCGGAATGCGAATCCGGTTATCCGCGAAGCGTCCGCAGCGGTTTCTGGCCGTACTTGGCCTCGTGCGCGGCGGCGAACCGGCCGAGGTGGGTGAAGCCCCAGCGTCGTGCCACGGCGGCGACCGAATCGGCGAACGGGTCCGCCTCGCGCAGCTCCTCGTGCGCCCGGCGGAGCCGGACGTCGCGCAGGTACTCCATCGGCGACATCCCCAGGTGCTGCTGGAACCCCTTCTGCAGTGTGCGCGGGGCGACCCCGCACCGGGTGGCCAGTGCGGTCAGCGTCAGCGGCGCCTGCGGCTCCGCCTCGATGACGTCGATGGCGGCGCGGACCGCCGCCGGCCGCGCCGCGGCGACCGGTCTGGCGAGCGCGTCGGCGTGGGAGCGCGACGCCGCGAGGACGAAGCCGTTGAGCATGCTCTCGGCCAACGGCGCCACGACCAGCGGCTGGGACAGCAGGCCATCGGGGACCGCGAGCTGGCGGTTGACCGAAAACAGCAGATCGGCCCAACTGCGGCCGTAGCCGTCGCGGGTATTCATCACGGGGTCGAAGCCGGCCCGGCGCGCCGTTCGATCGCCGATCAGCCGGGCCAGCGTGGTTTCCACGGCCGGCAGGTCGATCCGCACGCACAGGGCCCGGTAGCCGGCCGGCCACCGCCCGGTGAACTCACCGCCGCCGGGCAGGTACACCGCCGACGACTGGTTGGTGACGATCATGTCGACGCCGCGGTGCCGCGATTCGAACCTCCCGGTGATCGGCAGGTGGACGTAGAACCCGGTGCCGACGTCGTTGGTCTCGAGTCGCAGCTCCTCCCGGAAGGCGACCTCGCCGATGGTGATCGGCCCGAGCGTGGCGTCCCGGTAGGCCGATACGGACATTTCCTCCTGCGGCAGCGTCTCGATCGTAGACGTGCGCACGAACATCCGGTTTCCTCCGGTCCGGCCAATCGCGTGAGGACGCTGTCGACTGTACGTAGGCCGAATTGTGACGGTCGGTTCTGCCGGTGAGCACGGAGCTCATCTACCAGACTGAACGGTCTCACCTGACCCGGACGTTCACCGCCGGTGAGCTCGACGAGGTCTCGGACCAGGTTCGGGTGCTGCGTGAGTGGCTCCGGGGCGTCGTCTCGTCGTGGGCTACGGCTGGCCCCGAGGCTGCCGGCCTCGGCGGCAACGCGGTTGAACCGGATCCTCGCCACCGACAGTCAGTACACGCAGCTCGGCATCGGAGCGGGCGGAGAGACCGAACTGCTGGTCCGTCTGCGCGACGGCCCGGAGCGTGCTCTCTGGTTTCATGATCGCACTCGGTCCCATCATCGCCGGTGGTGTTCCACCGTGGTGTGCGGCAATCGGGACAAGGTGTGAAATCCTTGAGATTTGCACTCGCAGGTCTGTCGCCACGCGCTGACCTCGACGGCTTGCCGGTGACGTTCGAGGTGTGAAAAGGAATCCGCAGTGCCCACTTACGACCATGCCGCATCGGGTGA
>CBIMJO010000895.1:0-4859 GCA_966244135.1 uncultured Actinocrispum sp.
CACCGACCAGGGGGCCGATCGCGGCCGCGATCCCGCCCACTCCGGACCCTGCGCCGATGGCCCGGGCACGGTCGGCACGGTCGAAAGAGGACTGCAGGATCGCCAGCGATCCCGGCGTGAGCAGCGCTCCCCCGATGCCCTGGAGCACCCGCGCCGCCACGAGCAGCCCGGTCGTCGGCGCCACACCGCAGAGCAGTGACGCGAGACCGAACCAGATGACCCCGATGATGTAGACCCGGCGGCGGCCGTACCGGTCACCGAGCGAGCCGGCGATGAGGATCAGCGACGCGAGGGAAAGCATGTACCCGTCGAGGATCCACTGCAGACCCGCGACGGACGCGCCGAGCTCCTTGCCGATGGTCGGCAGGGCGACGTTGACGACGGTGCCGTCGAGCATCGCCATTCCCGAGCCGATGATCGTGGTCGCCAGCACACCGCGGGCGACCGGAGTTCCCCACTGGATGCTCACTGCGCGCCCAGCGGGTGAACACGATCGGGTGTTGTCACTGCGCTCCTTCAGCCATTGGGCCGGTTCAGGGTCGCGACGAACTTGTACCGGTCACCGCGATAGACCGACCGTACCCACTCCACCGGACGGCCGTCGGTGCCGAACGAGTGCCGCGACAGCAGCAGCATCGGCATGCCCACGTCGGCGCCGAGCAGCTCGGCCTCCTGCGGCCCGGCCAGCCCGGTCTCGATGGTCTCCTCGGCGTGCCCCAGCTCGACGCCGAACCGTTCGCGCAGCACCTGGTAGAGCGAACCGCCGCTGGTGATGTAGCGGCGCAGGCCGCGGAACCGGCCCAGCGGCAGGTGCGTGGTCTCCAGTGCCATCGGTTCCCCGTCGGCGAACCGCAGGCGGTGCAGGCGCAGGATTTTGGCGCCGGCCCGGATCCCCAGCAGCCGCGCCATCTCGGCCTCCACCGGGAGTTCGGACACGTCCAGCAAACGTGAAGAAGGCTCACGTCCTTGGGCGCGCATGTCCTCGGTGTAGGACGACAGGTGCAGCCGCTGCGCGACTTTGGGCTCGGCGGCGAAAGTTCCCTTGCCCTGCACGCGAAGCAGCCGCCCCTCCACGGTCAGCTCCGCGAGTGCCTGGCGCACGGTGGTACGCGACACGTCGAACTCGGCCGCGAGCGAGCGCTCGGTCGGGATGGGCGAGCCTGGGGGCAGCGCGCTCAGCAGGTCAAGCAGATGCCGCTTCAGCCCCCAGTACTTCGGCTCCCGCTGCAAGCGCGCGGCAGCTGAGTCCGGCGTGGCGGCGGACGATGTCTCCAGCATGGCCTCCTCCTCAAGGCGTACCCCGTACAGCATGCCTTGCCACCCGCTCAGATGCGATCAAACCCCTCCGAGTTGCCCATTGGAGTGACAAACTGGCACCACTTCGTCTCAGCCGCCGGACACCGTTGCCAGTCACGATACGATTGGTCTAGACCTAAGGAGGGACGATGAACGACGACGCGCCCGGCCGCCACATGCGTGCCGAGATCGCAGCGCAGCCCGAGGTGTTCGCCGCCGTCACCGCACGCCAGGCCGAAATCGCGCAGGTCGGCGCCGTGCTGGCGGACCGCGCACCCCGGTTCGTGCTGCTGGCCGCACGGGGCTCCAGCGACCACGCGGCCCTGTACGCCAAGTACCTCATCGAAGTCCTGCTGGAGCTGCCGGCGGGCCTGGTGTCCGCATCGACGACGACACTGTACGGCGCGAAGCCGGATCTGTCCGATGTGCTGTATCTGGCGGTGAGCCAGAGCGGCGGGTCGCCGGACCTGATCGAGGCCACCCGCCAGGCACGGTTGCAGGGCGCGCTGACCGTGGCGGTGACCAACAACCCCGGTTCACAGCTGAACGAAGCAGCTGAGTTGTCGGTGAACATCGGCGCGGGCACTGAGCTGGCCGTGGCGGCGACCAAGACCTACTCGGCCACGTTGCTGACGCTGTACCTGCTGATCGACTCCGTCCGGGGTGGACACGGGGAGTCGGTAAAGGATCTTGCCGAACTCGCGTCCTCCGCCCTGTCCGCCACCGAGGGCCCGGTCGCCGAAGCGGTCGCGCGGTACCGCTATGTGGAACGCATGGTGACCACCGGCCGCGGCTACTCCTCAGCGACCGCCGCCGAAGGCGCCCTCAAACTCGCGGAGACCACATACCTGTCCGCGCGTGCCTACAGCGGCGCGGACCTCCTGCACGGCCCCGTCGCGGCGATCGACTCGGACACCGGCGTCGTGGCGATCACCAGTGCGGGCAAGGGTGGCGAGGCGATGCGTGACGTGGTGAACACGGTGCGCCAGCGCGGGGCGGACGTGCTCGCGGTGGGATCGGCGGCGGCGGACATGCCGGCCAGCTCCCGCATCGTCCTGCCCGAGACCGCGGAGGAAGTGGCGCCGATCCTCGAAGTGCTGCCCCTGCAAAGCCTCGCGCTGGGCCTGTCCCTCGCCCGTGGCGGAGACCCGGACAACCCCCGAGGCCTCTCCAAGGTGACCAAAACCCTCTGAACCGCTGATCCCCGGTGAGCCCCCGTCGAACCCCGACGGGGGCTCAATTTCAGCGCCCACACGAATCCGGCGGCCCCTGTCTGTGCGGTAGACCACTCGCTGCGCCACCCAGCAGTTCAGTCACCCCGCCGCTCATTGCCACCCACACAGGTGATCCCCGTGCGAACGGCCCACTCGCACGCCAAAACCCCTGATCACCACCCCCACCCCCGATAGACTGGCACCGGGGTCGGCCCCCGGGAGGGTGGGGCTATGTGTGAGGGCGGTTTGCAAATCAGCGGGTAGAGGCCCCGAGCCTGAATCGCGCAGCCTCCAACTGGAGTGGATGGTCTAGACCGGCGCGTCGATGTGCCCGAGCGCCGCGGCTTCGGAAAGGGCCCAGATGCGCGAAAAGGCCGCGCCGGAGTCGCAACGGCGCGGCCTTCTGGCGGGGTCAGCTGGGCTGGCCGGCGGCTTCGCGGTGCGGGGGCAGCGGGGTGTCCGGTTCGGCGGTCGCCTTGTCGTAGACGAGGTTGCCTTCGACCCACACCTTGCTGGGGTGCAGCGTTTCGTCCCACAGCACGAGGTCCGCGAGGGCGCCGGCTTCGAGGCGGCCCATCGCCGGTTCGCCGATGGTGTCGGCGGGGATGACCGTGGCCGAGCGGAACGCCGTCACGGGGTCGACGCCGATCGAGATGATGTTGCGGATCGCGCGGTCGAGGGTGAGCGCCGAGCCGGCGATGGTGCCTTCGGCGGAACGCGGCACGCCGTCGTCGGAGAGCAGCACGTCCGCGCCGCCCAACCGGTACACGCCCGGGGGCATGCCCGCCGCGGCAACGGCATCCGTGACCAGGGCGACCCGGTCGCCAGCGGCCTTGAAGACCAGCCGGCACGCATCGGCGCCGACGTGCGCGAGGTCCGCGATGAGGCCCAACGTGTAGCGCTCGTCGACCAATGCCACGCCGGGAACGCCCGGTTCGCGGTGGCCCAGACCACGCTGGGCGTTGAACAGGTGCGTGATCATGCCCGCGCCGGCGTCGGCGGCCGCACTGGTCTGGACCCCCGTGGCGTCGGTGTGACCGACCGCGACGAGGACGCCCGCCTCGGTGAGGCGGCGCACGGCTTCCAGGCCACCGGGCAGTTCCGGCGCGAGGGTCACCATGCGCAGTGCTTGGTGCAGTTCGAGTACCGCGTCGATCCGTTCGGGGGTCGGCGCGACCATCAGCGCGGGGTCGTGCACACCCGGCCGTTTGGTCGACAGGAATGGGCCTTCCAGGTGCACGCCAAGGGATCGCGCACCGGAACCGTTCACTGTGGACACCGCGGCGAGGACCACCCGCGCCTGGTCGAGCAGCTGCCCGAGGTCCGCCGTGATGAGCGTGGGGAGGAACCGCGTGACGCCGGTCCGCGGCAGGCCGGTCACGATGCGGCGCATGCCCTCGGCGTCGATCTCGGCGAAGTCGGCGCCGAACGCGCCGTTCACCTGGATATCGACCAGACCGGGGGTGAGCAGGCCGTTCCGGACGTCGGCGGTCGCCCCCTCGGCGACCTCGGCGATCCGGCCGTCCTCGATGCGAACAGACACAGGGCCGGTGATGCCGCGACCGATCAAGGCCTTCTCCGCGGCGAGGACAGTGCTCAAACTTCCCCTCCAATTGGTCCAGACCAGTGCTAGCGTATCGGCGAACAGTCCATCGAGTCTAGTTACTTTTCAACCAGATTCCGAGTCACGATGTGAGAAACCCGCTTCGCCGAGGGGGTGAGGCGAAGCGGGTGAGGCACATACTACTCCGAATGGAGCAGCAGTGAGCTACGTGGTCGGCGTGGACGCGGGCGGCACCGGAACCCGGGCACTGGCCGTCGATCTGGACGGGTTCCGGCTGGGCCGGGGCGCGTCCGGTGGCGCGAACCCCAACTCGCACCCCTTCGAGGTGGCCGCGGCCCGCATCGCCGAGGCCATCACCGCGGCCATCGGCGACCTGGATCCGGCCGGCTGCCAGGCCTGCGTGGTGGGCATGGCCGGTTCGTCGAAGCTCACCGACCCCACGGTGGCCGCTGTGTTCCATGACACATGGGCGAAGATCGGCCTCGGCTGCACGCCGCGGGTGATCACCGACCAGGAGGCCGCGTTCGCGTCGATGACCAGCGAGCCCGCCGGCACGATCCTGGTGGCGGGCACCGGGTCGATCGCGTCGCGGATCGAGGGCTGGAAGGCGGCCAAGATCGTCGGCGGCACGGGCTGGCTGCTGGGCGACGAGGGGTCCGCGTACTGGATGGGCCGCGAGGCCGTCCGCGCGGTGCTCAAACTGCTGGAGACGCACGTTCCGGACGGCCCGCTCGCGCAGTCGGCCGCGCTGCGGCTGGATGAAGGCGTCCTGCGCACGGTGGCCA
>CBIMJO010000896.1:0-4855 GCA_966244135.1 uncultured Actinocrispum sp.
CGGGCTGGCACGTGGGTACCTGCACCGTCCCGGGCTGACCGCCGAACGGTTCGTGGCCGATCCCTATGGCGCACCTGGCGAGCGGATCTACCGCACCGGCGATCTGGTGCAGTGGCTGGAGAACGGCGAGCTGGACTACGTCGGCCGGGCCGACGGGCAGGTCCAGATCCGTGGTTTCCGGGTCGAGCTGGGCGAGATCGAGTCGGCGCTGCTCGCGCACCCCGACGTCACCCAGGCCGCGGTCGTGGTCAAGGTCGACGACACCGGGGACAAGAAGCTGGTGGCGTTCATCGTCACCGCCGATGGGGATTCCGTTGTCCCCGCAGGGCTTCGTGAGCAGGTGACCTCGGCTTTGCCGGAGTACATGGTCCCCGCGGCCGTGGTCGTGCTGCCCGAGCTGCCGATCACCACGAACGACAAGGTCGACCGGCGGGCACTGGCCGCGATGGACGTCAGCACCGCGGGCGGCCGGCAGGCGCAGGGACGCGCTCCGCGCACGCCGGTGCAGGCGATCCTCTGCGAGATCTTCGCCGACGTGCTCGACCTGCCCAAGATCGGCATCGACGAGCACTTCTTCGAGTCCGGCGGCCACTCGCTGCTGGCCACCAAGGTGATCAGCCGGGCCCGCTCGGCGCTGGGCGTGGAAGTGCCGATCCGCGCGCTGTTCGACGCGCCGACCGTGGCCGGGCTGGCCGAGTGGATCAGCACCGCCGCGAACGCCCGACCCCCGCTGCGACCGGCTGCGCACACTGCCAACGCGCCCCTTTCCTTCGCGCAGCAACGGTTGTGGTTCCTCAACCGGCTGGAGGGCCGCACCGGGACGTACAACGTGCCGCTCGCGGTCCGGCTGACCGGCCGGCTGCGGATCGGCGCGCTGCGCGAGGCGCTGCGGGACGTGACCGAGCGGCACCAGTTGCTGCGCGCGGTGTTCCCGGAGGTCGACGGCCTGCCGTACCAGAACGTCGTCGACGTTCAGGACGCCGGCCTGGACCTGCGGGTGGTCGACGTGTCCGAAGAGGACCTGGCGGCCACGCTGAGCGAGGAGGCCGGCCGCGGCTTCGACATCACCGTCGAGACGCCGTTCCGGGCCAAGGTGCTGCGCCGCTCCCCCGGCGAGCACGTGCTCCTGCTCGTCATGCACCACATCGCGTTCGACGGCTGGTCGATCGGCCCGCTGTTGAAGGACCTGCTGGCCGCCTACGACGAGCGGTGCGCCGGGCGCGCACCGCAGTGGGCACCGCTTCCGGTGCAGTACGCGGACTATGCCGTGTGGCAACGGGAGATGCTCGGCTCCGCCGACGATCCGGACAGCGTGCTGGCCAAGCAGACCGCGTACTGGACCGAGGCGCTGGCGGGCCTGCCCGACGAGCTCGACCTGCCCACCGACTTCCCCCGGCCGCCGGCCGCGAGCCACCAGGGTGGCGAGGTCGAGTTCCAGGTGGGGCAAGAGCTCTACCGCGAACTGGTCGACATCGCACGGGATGCCGGGGCCACGCCGTTCATGGTGATGCAGGCGGCGTTGGCCGCCCTGCTGACCAAACTCGGTGCGGGGACGGACATCCCGGTCGGCAGCCCGATCGCCGGCCGGACCGACGAGGCACTCGACGAGCTGGTCGGGTTCTTCGTCAACACCCTGGTGCTGCGCACCGACACCAGCGGTGACCCGACCTTCCGCGAGCTGGTCGGCCGGGTGCGGGACGGCAACCTGGCCGCCTACGCCCACGAGGACCTGCCGTTCGAGCACCTGGTCGAGGCGCTCAACCCGGTCCGGTCGCTGGCCCGCCAGCCGCTGTTCCAGATCATGCTCGCCTACCAGTCCGATGTGGACAGCGTGATCACCGCGTCCGGTCTCACCATCCGGGTGGAGCCGGTCGAGCTGCCGATCGCCAAGTTCGACCTGATGGTCCAGCTCGACGAGCAGTACGTCGACGGTGTCCCGAACGGGATCCGCGGCGTGCTCGAGTACAGCGCGGACCTGTTCACCCGCACCACCGCGGCGCAGATCGCCGGCCGGCTCACCCGGCTGCTGGACGTCGTCGCGGCCGACCCCGACCGGCGGCTGACCCAGGTGGACGTGCTGGAGCCGGGCGAGCAGGACTGGCTGCTGGAGCTCGCGACCGGGCCGGTCCGCGGCGAGGCCTACGAAGGCGTCGTCGAACGTGCCCGCGCCTTCGCCATCGAGCGGCCCGACGCGGTCGCGGTCGTGGACGACACCGGCGAGACCACGTACGCCCAACTGGTCGGCCAGGCCAGTGCGCTGACCCGCAGGCTGGACGGCGCCGGTCTGGTGGCCGTGCTGGCCACCCCGGGTGCCGGGTTCATCGCCGCGGCGCTCGGCACCCTCGGCGCCGGCGGGGCCTACCTGCCGCTCGACGTCCGGGCACCGCTGGCCCGCCTGACCGAGATGCTCGCCGACAGCGGCGCCGGGTGCGTCGTCGTCGATCCCGAGCACCTCGAACTGGGTGAGCGGATCGCCGGTGAGGGCGTCGAGGTGCTGGTGCTCGACGGCGGTGAGGACCCGGCGGACGGGCTGGCCGCGATCTCCGGCGGCCCGGACGACCTGGCGTACGTGCTGTACACGTCGGGTTCGACCGGCAAGCCCAAGGGCGCGGTGATCGACCGGCGCGGCATGGTGAACCATATATGGGCCAAGATCGACGACGTCGAGCTGGCCGCGGGGGAAGCCCTGGTCCAGAACGCCCCGGTGAGCTTCGACGTCTCGGTGTGGCAGATGCTGGCGCCGCTGTTGGTCGGCGCTTGCAGCCGGGTGGTCGGCCATGACACCGCCGCGGACCCGATCGCGTTGTTCTCCTTGGTGGCTCAGGAAAGTATCGCGGTGATCGAGGTCGTGCCGTCGCTGCTGCGGGCCGCCCTCGACGCCTGGGACATCGCCGGCGAACCGGTCAGCCTGCCCGGCCTGCGCTACCTGGTGCCGACCGGCGACGTGCTGCCGCCCGACCTGATCTCCCGGTGGTTCGCGCGGTTCCCCGGCATCGCCCTGGTGAACACCTACGGCCTGACGGAGAGCTCGGACGACGTCACCCACGCGGTGATCACCTCGGCGGGCTGGCACGACGGCGACCGGGTGCCGATCGGTAGGGCGCTGCGCAACACCTCGGTCTACCTGCTCGGTGACGACCTGCGCCCGGTTCCCGTTGGGACGCCTGGCGAACTGTACGTCGGCGGTACCGCGGTCGGCCTGGGCTACCTGAACCGGCCCGGCCTCAGCGCCGAGCGGTTCGTGGCGGACCCGTTCGGCGCCGAGGGATCCCGGATGTACCGCAGCGGCGACCAGGCCGTGTTGCGGGCGGACGGGAACTACGAGTTCCTCGGCCGCCGCGACAACCAGGTCAAGGTGCGCGGCCACCGGATCGAGCTCGGTGAGGTGGAGACCGCGGTGCGGGCGCTGCCCGCCGTGGCGGACGCGGTGGTGCTCGCGCACGCCGACCCGTCCGGCAACAAGCGGCTCACCGGCTACGTCGTCCCCTCGACCGGCCAGTCCGATGTGGACACTTCGGCGCTGCGGGCGGAGCTGTTGCGGACGCTGCCGGAGTACATGGTGCCGGTGACGTGGCTGATCCTCGAGACGATGCCGCTGACCGCACACGGCAAGATCGACCGCAAGTCCTTGCCCGCTCCGGACCTGGCCGCGCTGCCCGCGGGGCGGCCGGCGAGCACCGAAGACGAACACGTGCTGTGCGCGGTCGTCGCCGAGGTGCTCGGCCTGCCCAGCGTCGGCATCGACGACAACTTCTTCGCCGTCGGCGGGGACAGCATCAGCTCGATCCAGGTGGTCAGCCGGGCCCGCAAGGCCGGTCTGGACATCAGCATCGCCGACCTGTTCACCCACCAGACCCCCGGCGAGCTGGCTGCGTTCGCCGCCCGGCAGCGCGACGCCCGGGACTCGTTGGTGGCGCGGGTGTTCGACGAGGTCAGCGGCCTCGACGACGTCGACCCGTTCGGCACGATGCTGTGCCTGAAGCCGACCGGCGAGGGGGCACCGCTGTTCTGTGTCCACAGTGGAGTCGGCTTCAGCCTGCCGTACATCGGCCTGGCGCAGCACATCCCGGACAACCCGATCTACGGCATCCAGTCGCCGAGCATCACCGAGCTGCTGCCGATGCCCGACAGCATCGAGGCGCTGGCGGCCGACTACGTCCGGCGGATCAAGCAGGTCCGGCCGTCCGGGCCGTACCACCTGCTCGGCTGGTCGTTCGGCGGCATGCTGGCCCACGAGATCGCGGTCCAGCTGGCCGCGGGCGGTGACGAGGTGGGCCTGTTCGCCAACCTGGACGCCTACCCGCCCAGCGCGGACGACCTGCGCGGCGACGAGCAGGCGATGATCGGCTGGGTGGTGGAACTGCTGGGCCACAACGTGTCCGAGTTCAACGGCCGCACGTTGAACGCCCGGGACGTGGCCGAGATGCTGCGCCGGGACGGCAACCCGCTGGCCGGCCTGGGCGCGGAGCGGATCATCGCGATGATCGACGTGATGCGCGAGAACGCCCGGCTCACCATGGCCTTCGCACCGGGACAGCTGCCCACCGGGATGGCATTGTTCATGGCCACCGAGGGGCTCACGGAGGACGACATCGAGTCCCGTGTGGACCGGTGGCGGCCGTACGTCGGCGGGGACATCGACACCTACCGGCTCGACGGCACCCACGACGACCTGATGGATCCCGAACCGCTCCGGCAGATCGGCACTGCGGTCGCCGAGAAGTTGAACCCCGCGCAAGTCAGTCCGACGCAGCAAGCCAAGTCTGGAGAGGGAGAACCGTGAGCAACCCAACCGTCACCGCGCAGGGCGGAGGGCTGGCCGCGACCGTCGCCGAGATCCTCGCGACGGCCGGCC
>CBIMJO010000897.1:0-4854 GCA_966244135.1 uncultured Actinocrispum sp.
CCGAAGTAGTTGATCACCGCGCCGAACATGGCCAGGCCGGCCACCGCCTGGATGATGAACTGGCCGAAGTCGGTGAGCGCGTCCGCCCACAGGCCGCCGATCACCGAGTAGACCATGGTGACCGCGCCGATCAGGATGATGCCCCACTCCACCGGCACCCCGGCGAAGCCCTTGAGCAGCAACGAGACCGCGGCCCACTTGGCGGCGATGTCGACCACCTTGAGCAGCGACCCCGACCAGGCGATCACCTGCTGGGTGGGCACGTTGTAGCGGCGTGCCAGGTACTCCAGTGGCGAGGCCACGTTGTACTTGGTGCGCAGCCGGTTCCACCGCGGCGCGAGCAGCCACGCGCCGATGCCGACCCCGACACCGATGGTCAGGGCCCACCACACGTAGACGGTGAGGCCGTACTTGTACGCCTCACCCGCGAAGCCCCCGAACATGACGGCGCTGTAGCCGGACATGTGGTGGGAGATCCCGGACAGCCACCAGGGCATCCTGCCGCCGGCGGTGAAGAAGTCGGCGGTGTTGCTGACCCGGCGTTTCGACCACACGCCGATGGCCACCATCACGAAGAAGTACCCGCACACCACGGTCCAGTCCAGCGTGCCCATCGCACCTCCAGTACGTCACAAATGCGTGACTTGTGACGTACGTCTTACGGGCGCTTTACGTGCTATGGGAAGGTCTGGACCTTTTTCGAGTCACATTCGTGATTCCTGTTCATATGGGCGAATTAGGTAGCTTTGCGAAGTGTCGCCATGGCGCGGTCGACCTCCCAGAAGGCGCGCAAAGCCCGGATCAACCCGTCCGGGCCGACCCGGTAGGTGAACACGCCCTCGGTGTCGATCCGCATCCCGCCGGGCAGGTACGCCGTGATCGTGCCGACGTTGGCGACCTCGTCACCGGCCGCGAACGAGTCGTCGATGCTGAACTCGAACCGCTCCGCGCTGGCGATGGTCTTGTCCCAGAACCCGGCGATCGCGTCCAGGCCGCGGTGCCCCTCGCCGGTCGGGTCCAGCGGCGACGCACCGATCGGGTCCTCGACGATGGCGTCCGGCGCGAACAGCGCGAGCCACTCCTGCTTGGCGCCCCGGCAGACCGCGTCCATCGACCGGCGCGACGCCACGCGGGCCGGGTGGTCGGTCTCGGTCGCTGCCCAGGTCACAGCCGTCATTGGCGCTCCTTCACATCTTCCGCAGGATGTCTTCGGCGAACCGCTTCATGCCGTCTTGCTTGTCCTTGAGCGACCCGTCCATGGCGGTGCCGTAGAACACCCACGGGGCGACGAGAGCGTCAGTGATGCCGGCGTCGCGTTGCTCCCGGTAGCCGTCGAGACCGAACCGGTCGATGCAGACGGCCTGGATCTCGAAGGGCTTGTCCTCGGTGCCGTACTCGGCACGCAGCTGGCCAAGACGCGTGATCGTCTGCTTGAGGTCGTCGAACTTCATCATCGCCGAGGTCCAGCCATCACCCACACGGGCGGCACGGCGCAGGCCGCGCTCGGTGTGGCCACCCACGTAGATGGGCACTGGCACGGATGGAGCAGGGCTCATCCGCAAACGGTCGAAGTCGAAGTACTTGCCGTGGTACTCGACCATGCCGCCGCCCAGGACCAATTGGAGTACTTCGAGGGCCTCGTCCACCCGCGCGCCCCGTTCGGCGAACGGCGCACCGCACCACTCGAACTCCTCAGACGTCCAGCCGATGCCCACGCCCAGGCCGAAGCGGTTTCCGGTCAGACAGGCGACCGAGCCGACCTGCCGGGCCAGTAGCAGGGGGTTGCGCGGGCCCAGTTTGAGGACCTGCGTGTAGAACCTGATCTCGTTCGTCACCGCGCCCATCGCGGCGGCCGCGACGAGCGGGTCCGCCCACGGCGTCTCCTCGTCCCAGAACCGGGCCCCGTCCGGCGTGTACGGGTAGTCCTCGGACACCTTCTCGGAGTAGAAGATCGAGTCCGGCAGGGCTATTGCCGAATATCCGCACTCCTGTGCGGTGCGCGCCAGTTCGGTCAGCTGGTCGAGCGGGCTCAGGGCGATGGCGACCGTGAACTTCATCCGCGTGCCGTCCTTCCGCGCCGGTCCGGGAAGGTCGACTGTAACGTGTTCTAGTTTTGCTTGTCACGCGGTCGCAGGGTGACGACCCGCCGGTCGAGGTCGACCTGGTTGGGTGGTGCCCCGTCGTCCTCCTCCTCGCGCATCAAGGACTGGGTCGCCCGCTGGTCAAGCTCGACGCGTTTCGTGCCGTAGAGAAAGGACGTGAACTCATCGAAGGCGAGCCCGGACAGATCCCCGCCGGTCTTCCGCTGCCGACGGACCCGGCGCCACACTCGTTCCAGGATTCCGAGCGCGATGAGCAGCACGACCAGAGCAGGAAGTGACACGCCCCACACCATTGCCATACCCCGCCAACGGGAGGATCTGAACGCCGGTTCCCGGTGAGCAATATTCGGACAGGCGCCAGTTATCACCCGTGCGGGTGAGTTTTGGTGTTACCGCACGTCACATCTGGCCACTACGTCACGAACGGAGGTCTTTGACGTCGCAGTATCGGACGAGCGACCGGCGTGGAGGTGTGGATTGGCGAACAACATCGACCACCGTCAGGTGCGGCCGACGGGGTCGGTCGTCACCGGACGGTCGACCGAGGGCGGCCTGGGGATCGCCCTGGTCGATTCGGTGCCGCTCGTTCGCGAGGGCCTGTCCGCCCTGGTCATGCGCACACGTGGGCTGCGCTGGGTGGGCGCCGCCGGCAGCCCGCACGCGGCGCTGCAACTCTGTGAACGGTTCCGCCCGCACGCGGTCATCATCGACTCGGGCCTGGACCCGCGCTGGCACCTGTCCCGGATGCTCATCGGCAACGACCCCGACCTGGGCGTGCTGCTGATGATCCGCGAGACCCAGCGCAACACCCCGTACATAGCCGGCGCCATCGCGGCGGGCGTGCACGGCGTGATCTCCCGGCGCAGCGAGCCGCCCCAGCTCATCCAGGCCATCCAGCGCGTGCATGCCGAACGCCGCTACATCGACCCGACACTGGCCTCGGCCCTGGGCACGCCCAAGGGCAAGCCCGCGCCGGCCGCCAGCCCCGGCCAGCAGCCGCTGTCCCGCCGGGAGTACCAGGTGCTGCAGCTGATCGCGGACGGCCTGGAGAACCAGGCGATCGCCAAGATCCTCTACGTATCTGTGGAGACCGTCCGGACTCATGTGAAGAGCATCCTGCGCAAGCTGTCCGCGCGGGATCGCACGCACGCGGTGGCGGTGGCCTTCAGGTCTGGGGTTCTCACGGTCAACCAGGAGGATCATCCGTACTGATCCCCTTTAGAGGGACACCACTTGCTTAAGTTACCCGCTAGTAATATCCTGTTGTTACCGGCGAGTAGCGGAAGCCTGCCCGGCGCCGGGTGTTTCCAGTCCGACAGGGGAGCGAAGATGTCCCACTACAAGAGCAACGTGCGCGACCTGGAGTTCAACCTCTTCGAGGTGCTCAACGTCCAGGAGCGGCTCGGTACCGGACCGTTCGCCGAGTCCGACGAGGAGACCGCCCGCGGTGTGCTGAGCGAGCTGAACAAGGTCGCCACCGGCCCGCTGGCCGACTCGTTCGTGGTCGGCGACCGCGAGGGCACGACCTACGACCCGAAGACGTTCTCGGTGACGCTGCCCGAGGCGTTCAAGAAGTCCTACCAGGCGCTGTGGGACGGCGAGTGGTACCGGATCGGCCTGCCCAACGAGCTGGGCGGCCTTGGTGTCCCGCCGACGGTCACCTGGGCCGCGGCCGAGCTGATCCTGGGCTCCAACCCGGCCGTGTTCATGTACATGGCGGGCCCGAACTTCGCCGACGTCGTGCACCGCAACGGCAACGAGCTGCAACAGCACTGGGCGCAGCTGATGATCGACCGCGGCTGGGGCGCCACCATGGTGCTGACCGAGCCGGACGCGGGCTCGGACGTCGGCGCCGCGCGCACCAAGGCGATCCTGCAGGAGGACGGCTCCTGGCACCTCGACGGGGTGAAGCGGTTCATCACCTCGGGCGACCAGGACATCACCGAGAACATCATGCACCTGGTGCTGGCCCGGCCCGAGGGTCCCGGCATCGAGACCCGGCCGGGCACCAAGGGCCTGAGCCTGTTCCTGGTGCCCAAGTTCCACTTCGACCCGCAGACCGGTGAGGTCGGCGAGCGCAACGGCGCCTTCGTCACCAACGTCGAGCACAAGATGGGCCTGAACGCGTCGGCCACCTGTGAGCTGACCTTCGGCCAGCACGGCACCCCCGCGGTCGGCTGGCTGCTGGGCGACGTGCACAACGGCATCGCGCAGATGTTCCAGGTCATCGAGTACGCCCGGATGATGGTCGGCACCAAGGCCATCGCCACGCTGTCCACCGGGTACCTCAACGCGCTGGACTACGCCAAGGAGCGCGTCCAGGGCGCCGACCTGCCGAACATGCTCGACAAGGCCGCCCCGCGCGTGACCATCACCCACCACCCCGAGGTGCGCCGCAGCCTGATGCTGCAGAAGGCGTACGCGGAGGGCCTGCGCGCGGTGTACCTGTACACGGCGTCGTTCCAGGACCGCATCGCCCTGGGTGCGCCCGAGAAGGCGCTGTACGAGCGCGTGAACGACCTGCTGCTGCCGATCGTCAAGGGCGTGGGCTCCGAGCGCGCGTACGAGCAGCTGACCCAGGCGCTGCAGATCCTCGGCGGCTCGGGCTTCCTGCAGGACTACCCGATCGAGCAGTACATCCGCGACGCCAAGATCGACTCGCTCTACGAGGGCACCACCGCCATCCAGGCGCAGGACTTCTTCTTCCGCAAGATCGCCCGTGATCAGGGTGTGGCGCTGCAACATGTGCTCG
>CBIMJO010000898.1:0-4854 GCA_966244135.1 uncultured Actinocrispum sp.
GCGGCCAGGTTGCTCGGCAGCGTCCACGGCGTAGTGGTCCAGACCAGCGCCTTCTCGCCGGTGTCCAGCCGCAGCGCGACGGTGACCGCCGGGTCCTGCCGGTCCTTGTAGACCTCGTCCATCTTGGTCTCGGTGTTGGACAGCGGCGTCTCGCAACGCCAGCAGTACCACATCACCTTGAAGCCCTCGTAGACCAAGCCCCTGTCCCACAAGGACTTGAACGCCCACATGACGCTTTCCATGTAGTCCAGGTCGAGCGTCTTGTAGTCGTTGTCGAAGTCGACCCAGCGGGCCTGGCGGGTGACGTAGTCGCGCCATTCCTGGGTGAACCGCAGCACCGAGGTGCGGCAGGCGTCGTTGAACGCGGCGACACCGAACTCCTCGATGTCCGCCTTGGTCTTGAAGCCCAGCTCCTGCTCGGCGGTGATCTCGGCCGGCATTCCGTGCGTGTCCCAGCCGAACCGGCGCTCGACGTGCTTGCCGCGCATTGTCTGGAAGCGCGGGACGACGTCCTTGACGTAGCCGGTCAGCAGGTGGCCGTAGTGCGGCAGGCCGTTGGCGAACGGGGGGCCGTCGTAGAAGACGTACTCGTTCGAGCCGTTCGCGCCGGCCGGGCGGGCCTCGATCGAGGCCGGGAAGGTCCGGTCGATCTCCCAGTACTGGAGAACCTCGGCCTCGAGCTTCGGGAAGGACGGCTGGGCGGGCACGCTCGCCTCGCCGCCATGCGTGGCCTTGGGGTACGGCATCGCTCGGGTACCTCTCGCGGTCGTCACGTCCTCGTGGGGACGACACACCAGGCTTCCTGGCGTACCGCGGTACCACCCCGATTGCGCCCGCTGAGGCGCCATTCGGCGCCGCCGCGAGTGCCTCTCGTTGACGGCTGTGACGGGCCTGCCCGTCCGGTTCTACTGGGGCCGTGACAAGAGCCACAGCCTGTTCTTCCGGAGGCTCCCCGGTGATGGCCGGATCGGTGCCTGTACCTCAAAGGGTACGGGTCCGTGCAAACGGCTTAACGGCCAGCCCGGTGGCGGGCCGCCAGCATCGCGTCCGGCCCGCACAGGGCGCACGGGGTGAAGCCGAGGTCGCGGGCCTCGGACACCGGCAGCGGCAGGGTCGGCCGGTCGCCCAGCCAGCTGCACGTCACCAGGTGGTACCGGGGCCGCTCGTCGATCACCACGACCTGGTCGGACAGCTCGCTGACCACCAGGAGGTCCGTGGCGTCGGTGTTCTCCTCGGCCGGCTCCGTCGCCGGGTCGAGCGGCACGAACGGCTCCACCGCGGTGACCTCGGCCACCGGCGGCTGGGTCTGGGTGACCTCCGGACCCGCCAGCGGACCGTCCAGCTCGGGCACGTGCTCCCACTCGTCATCGGGAGCCGGGCCGGGCTGCTCCCCGACGGTCCTCAGGTCGATCCGGGAGATCTGCGGACCCAGCGGCCGGGACTCGTGGCCCAGCACGTCGGCGACCGTCGTATCGCCCACCATGGGCAGGTCACTGCGCGAGATGGCCTGGCCGGACGTCGTCGTCGCGGCGGCCACCCTCGCCTTGTCCTGCCCGGACGCAGCCGTCTGCGCCCGGCGTCGCCTGTTCTTCAGCCAGTCCATCACCAGCAGGCCGGCAGCGACCACGCTGATGAGCACCGAGATCCAGGCCCACAAGGTGTTGGCCGTGGTCAGCGCCGCGATCAGCAGACCGAGCGCGGCCACCACGAGCAACAGCACCAGAACGAGCATGAGAACTACTCAGACCCCGTCTCAGCCCGCTTCGGCCGCGCGCGGCCCGAACGAGTACCCCTGCTGGCCGGCCGACCGGCTCCCCTCCGACGGCGGTGCCGCCGGTGCCCGGTCCTCCAGCTCGCGGAGTGAGGACTGGAGCAGCGTCTTCAGGCGCGTGCGGTACTCGCGCTCGAAGGTCCGCAGGGTCTCCAGCTTCTTCTCCAGGGTCGTGCGTTCCTGCTGCGCCGAGCCGATCAGCTCGGTGTGCTTGCGCTGCGCGTCGCGCTCCAGGGCGGTCGCCTTCTCGCGGGCCTGCCGCTCCAGCGTGTCCGCCCGGGTGCGCGCGTCGTTCAGCATGGTCTCGGCCCGGGTCCGGGACTCGTTGATCATGGTGTCGGACTTCGCGCGGGCCTCGGACATCAGCTGCTCGGCCTTGGTACGGGCCTCGGCGAGCATGCCGTCCGACTCGGCCTTGGCCTCGCCGGTGAGCCGGTCGGCCATCTCCTGGGCCAGACCCAGCACCTTGGCCGCCTGGACGTGGTGGTCACCACCACCGGCGCCCGGGTTGGTCTGCTCCAGCGCGCTCGGCGGCGGCACCGGGGTCAGGCGCCGCGAGGGCACCGGCTCCTCCACGACACGGGTGGGCGGGCCGGAGGAGAGGTTCGCCCTGGCGTCGTCCAGATCCGCCCGGGACGCTTCGAGCTGGGCGTCCAGCTGCTCGACCTGCGCTCGCAGGTCGTTGTTCTCCTCGATCAGCCGGGCCAGTTCGCCCTCGACCAGGTCGAGGAAAGCGTCCACCTCGTCCTCGTTGTAGCCCCGCTTCCCGATAGGAGGCTTGCTGAACGCGACGTTATGCACGTCAGCGGGGGTCAACGACATCAGATCACCTCACGCACTCACGGCCTGCGGGCAACCCGGGTTCCCCGTTCACCCGGGATACACCAGTCGCATTCCGATGAACACGACCAGCAGCAGCACCATAATCGATAAGTCCAGTCCTACGCCTCCGATCCGGACCATCGGGATCAGCCGACGGGCTAGCCGGACCGGAGGGTCGGTCACTGTGTAGATGGTCTCCAGCGCAACCGCAACCCCACCCGCTGGATGCCACTCACGGGCGAACGCGCGGACCAACTCCACGATCACCCGCGCCGTGAGCAGCAGCCAGAACGCGAACAGCACGTACCAAACTGCGAGAAGCACTGGTTCCACGGCTACAACTCTGCCATTGGTCAGCCCCGGCTGGCGAACCCACCCTCGGCGAGCCTCCGCCGGTCCTCGGCGCTGACGTCGACATTGGGCGGTGAGATCAAGAACACTTTGTTCGTGACCTTGTCCATCGCCCCCCGCATGGCGAACGCCAGACCCGCCGCGAAGTCGACCAGCCGCCGGGCGTCCGAGTCGTCCATCTCGGTCAGGTTCATGATCACCGGCGTGCCCTCGCGGTAGTGCTCGCCGATGGTCCTGGCCTCGATGTAGCTGGTCGGATGCAGGGTGATGATCCGGCCGAGCGGCGAGGCGGCGGGCGCCGTCTCGGGCACCGGGCGCAGCCGGCCGGCCGGCTCCCGGTGCGGCTCGACCGCCAGCGCGCCCCTGGTGGGCGGGGTGTCCCCGGCCCAGGCCGCCGGACGGCCACGGCCCCGGTCGGCCGGCTGGTAGTCGTCCTCGGGGTCGTCGCGATAGCCGGAGCGGCGGCGACGGCCCGAGCGCTCCGAATACGGAGAGTAGTCATCGTCGACGTACTCCGAGCGATAGCCGTCGGAGCGGTACGACCCGTAGCGGTCGTCCTCGCCCTCGTACTCCTCGTCGTCCGCCGGGACCATTCCGAAGTAGGCCTTCAGCTTCTGCAGCGCGCTCATGCGTGTGCCTCTCCTCCGCGACTCCCGAGGCTCGCGGACCCCGCCCTTGCCCGATCCAGGTATACCCAAAACCGCAGGGGACCGGGCCGTGAATCGCACTCAGGGTGAGGTTAACGGCCGCTCCCCTAGCAGAGCGGTTCCGACACGCACGCAGGTGGACCCGTATGCGATGGCGGTCTCCAGATCGGCACTCATTCCAGCGGACATCTCGATTGCTTCAGGGTGATCGTTACGGGTCCGCTCGAAGACCTTTGCCAGCAGGTCGAAGGCCTTTTCCGCAGGCCAGCCGAGTGGAGCCACCGCCATCAGACCACGAAACCTCAGTTCACTCGACCGAGTTACCCCGTCGGCCAGGGCGGCAATCCCCGGAATCGGCACGCCGCCGCGAGCGGAATCACCGTCGAGGCTCACCTGGATAAGAACGTCGAGTGGCGAACTTCGGTCACCCGCTGTCAGCGCCGCGTCCACCCCGCGGGTGAGCGCCTCCGCCAGCCGGGCGGAGTCGAGCGACTGGACCACCGAGGCCCACCGGGCCACCGACCTGGCCTTGTTCCGCTGGAGCTGCCCGACCATGTGCCACCGCACACCGACGCCAGGCAGCAGTTCACCGACGGCCTGGGACTTCGGCCCGGCTTCCTGGTCGCGATTCTCGGCCAGCTCGGTCAGCCCGAGCCGGACCAGCTCGGCGGCGTCCCCGGCCGGGAAACGCTTGGTCACCGGAAGCAGTTTGACCGTGTCGGCACCCCGGTTGACCTGCGCACATGCCCGTTCGATACGATCTTGGACACGCGCGATCGACGCCCTGAGCTCCTCGGCGCGTTTCGTCATGCCGGCTCGATCCAGGTCAGGGCGGCCAATCGCCCAGTGGTCCCTTCCCTGCGGTGACTGAACAGCGAACGGTCCTCCACCGTGCACCGGGGGTCGATTCCGATCTTGGCCACGCCGACCGCCGCGAGCTGCTCCCACAACCCGGCGCGAAGGTCCAGACCGGTCGTCCCGGACCTGGTCTTGCTCGCGCTGCCCGGCAGGTGCTTCTCCACGTCCGCCTGCATCGCCGGCGGCACCTCGTAGCACTGCCCGCAGACCGCCGGGCCGAGCAGCACCTCGATCCGGTTGATCCGGGCGCCCGCGTCCTTCATGGCCTGCAGCGCTGCTGGCAGCACGCCAACACGAGCGCCCACCCGCCCGGCATGCACCGCGCCGACGACTCCCGCCGCCGGATCGGCGAGCAGGACCGGCACGCAGTCGGCGGTGAGAACGGCCACCGCGAGTCCCGGCCGC
>CBIMJO010000899.1:0-4852 GCA_966244135.1 uncultured Actinocrispum sp.
CGCCGAGCAGGCGCGCGGTCAGGTCGGTCATGTCGCGGCGGCAGCGGTCGGCCAGCGCGGCCAGGTCGACCGCGAGGAACGGCAGGAACTTCCAGTACCGGTCCGGCTCGGTCGGGTCGAAGACGTACTCGTACCACTGCCGGGCGTCGGCGAACCGCTGGGCGTCGTTGAGCGTCTGCGCGATCAGGATCGGCGCGTGGAAGAAGATCTCCCAGTAGTAGATCCCGTTGGCGCTCTGGAAGTCCAGGTGCTCGCCCGCGGGCAGGCGGGTCTGCGGGACCCGTTCGGCGCGGACCTGGATGGTGTTGCGGTCGGAGCGGTCGACGCGGAACGCGGGCAGCTCGTTGAGCTCCTGGCCGGCCGGGTCCAGCAGGCTGTTCACCCCGCCGGCGAGCAGCCGCTGGTTGAGCTGCGCCGCCGTGCTCGTGGTCAGCCGGACGATCTCCAACGGCAGCGAGGCCCGTTCGAACGGCCGTGGCACGGCGATCGTGGTCGTGAAGCCGGCATAGCTGGCGCCCAGGAACAGATACAGGCGCTTGTCCGACTCGCTGTCCAGCAGACCCGTGAAGTCGGCGAACTCGGCGGGCAGGTCGCCCCAGTTGCCCTGGATCGGCGCGAACCCGGTGAGGTCACTGAGTTCCTGACCGGTCTGCAGGCGTGCGTAGTAATCGCCGCTGAACGCGTACCGCTGAGGGCCGCGGCGGAACACGCCGGTGAGGGCCCGCGGCATCGTCTTCGGATAGGCATCGTCGATCACGTTCGGCACGGGTCCCTTGTCCGGCAACGTGTATCGGACGTATTGGGTGCCGCTGGTCAGGTACAGGTACTTGTCCTGGACGTAGCCCGCGTCGACGCTCGTGAACCCGCCGGTGGTCGCGCCCCGGTTGAGGTCCCGGGTCTGCTTGGTCACCTCGGTCGCCTTGGGCTTGGGCTTGCGGGGTGGCGTCGGGCCTCGGTCCCGGTCCCGGTCCTTGTCCGGTGGGGCCTTGTCGGGTTCGGCCGCGGTGGACTCGATGTAGGTCTGGCTGTCGTCGCCGAAGTAGTAGGTGACCCGTCCCACGCGCAGCGCCGCGCCGATGTGACTCCACTGTGGAATGTTCTCCTCGTTGCCCGCGATCGGGCGCGGATTGTCGAACGTGCTCAGATCCCGGCCGGAGAACCGGATGTAGTTGCCGTCGACGAACACATACGTGGACTGGTCGTCGGTGTCGACGAAGGCCGCGTCGAACCTGGTGTTGCCGGGGCGATCGAAGAGCGTTGTGGGGGTGGTCAGGCGGCCGCTGCGGACGATCTGGTTCTGCGCGGCGGAGTAGAACCACTCGATGTCGTTGAGGTCGGTGAAGGCGGCGTCGATCTTCGGCCAGCGCGGGAGCCGGTCGTCGTTGGTCTCGATGTCCTTGGGGTAGTTGGGTTGAAGGGTGCCGAAGGGGCCACCGGTGTACTTGTAGTACTGCGAACCGGAGCAGACGAAGGTCTGGTCACCACGACGGAAGACGGCGTCCACGATGCCGGTGCGGGTCAGGTTGGTCGCCTTCCGGCCCCAGCGGTCCACAATGGACCCGCTCTCGCCGGTGACACCCTTGCTGATCGTCGCGTAGTGACCCGAGTTGTCGAAGAACAGCCGGGTGCCGTCGGTCAGCTCGACCGCAGCGTTGATCCGCGACCACTCGGGCAGGCCAACCTTGTTACCTGCCAGCGTGGACGTGGTGACCGCGGTGGTGGGCGCGACCACAGCGGGACGGCAGAGGAAGCTGCCGCCCTTGTAGTCGATGCTGAACCACGGGCCGTAGTCGGACTTGCTCGGGCTGGTGAACCGGACCACCTTGGGCCCGCTGGCCGGATCGGTGACCAGTTCGCCCGCGGCCAGCACGTCCTTGAGCAGGTCGGCGCCCGACGCGTCCGGCAGGTTCGACGCCGGGATGGCTCCCTGGACCGGCACCTCGACCAGTTCCGGGGTGAGTGCGGAGATCTGGTTCTTGGTGACCTTGGTGAGGACCACCGTGCCGGGCTTGATGCCGACCACGGAGTAGGTACAGGAGACCACAATGGACTCGGGCGTGTCGCCGCCGCCGGCCGCCTCGACCGACAGCCGCACGTCGTAGATCGAGCCGTCGTTGCGGGTGTCCATCTCCAGCGTCTGCTTGGGCACCCATTCCTTGTTCAGATTGTAGAACGAGTAGTGGATCCGGACGCGTTCGGTCTGCGGCGGCGCGCTGACGTCCTGCGAGCTGCCCGACTGCGTGGTGGTGATCGTCGTGCTCCCGGTCGTGGCCGGGGCGACCGACTCCTTGGTCGTCCAGAACACGAACACGCGGTTGAACGCGTGCACCGGGTACACCTGGTCGGCGTCGATCTGCACGTCCACCTTCAGCCACGGTTCCCAGGCCGCGGTGAGCTTGTCCGCGCTGCGGAACTGGGCGCGCCGGTAGTAGTAGCGCCGCGGCTGGGTCCGCGTTCGTCCAAAGAGGACCAGATCGCGGGTGTCCTCGGCGCCCGCGGTGTAGATGTGGCCACCGGCGATGGTCAGCCGGGAGACCTCGGTGTACTCGTCGAGATACTTCTTGTACGAGCGTTCGACCGACTCGGGCGTGATCTCGCCTTGCAGCAGATCGCTCTCCAGCTCCTCGAACGCCGGTGTCTTGCCGGAGCGCAGCTCCGGGCGCAGGTAGTTCTCCGGGTAGAGGAAGACCTTGCGGTTGGCCTCCCAGGTGCGGTAGTTCCGCATCCAGGACCACCAGGCCCGCATCCGGTCCCGGACCTCGGCCTCGCTGCCGCCACGGCCGGTCACGTCTTCCAGGTCGAGGAAGTACCGGTGCAGGAACAGCTGGGTGGCCGCGATCCCTTCGCGCACCGGCGAGGTCATGCCCCGGCTGCCCATGTCGACGTCGATCAGCAGCCGCTCGAAAAGTTCGCGCGAGGTCTCGGCGCCGGTGCCGGCGAGCACGTACGACACCAACGCGTCCCGTTCGAGCACGGCCAGCTCGTCATGCACCTGCCGGGACAGCACCGCCCAGTCCTGAGCGCCGAACCGGCGGGCCAGCAGCTCGTACAGCGCCTTGGCAGTGTCCTTTTCGGACGGGTTATCGCCGAACAACCCGGTCCAGATGCCGAAGACCGCGGACGGCCCGGTGCCCAGCTTGTCGGCGAGGGCGAACGCGTCGACCAGCTTCACCAGCAGTTCCAGCTCGACCCGGTCGTCGGCGACGGTGAGCACGCTGCGGTGACGAGCGAGCCAGCGCAGTTCCTCGACATCCCAGCCGAAGATCTCCGACAGCCGGGCGTACGGGTCGGGCACGGTCGTGGCGGAGAACTCGGCGAGTCCTTCGTTGGCACCGGCCAGGGCCGCGAACCGGGCGATGATCTGCAGGTCCGCGATCCGGTAGGGCGTTCCACCGGACCAGCGCTGTTTGAACGTCTGCGGGAACGTCCGGTCGATCTGCCGGTAACCGTTGGAGTACCGGACGAACTCGTTGCCAAGGCCGAAGTAGGTCCGTCCATTGAGGACGAACGCGCTGTCGATACCGCCCTCGAACAAGGCGGGCAGGTTGCCCCAGTCGTCCTTGACGGTCCTGGGGAAGCCGTCGTCGACGTACGTCCGGTCGGCGCCGCTGTACCGGGCGAACTGGCCGCCCCGGAACACGTACAGCTCCCCTGTCGGCGCGACGAAGGCCGCGTCGACGCCCGGGTTGTCGATGAAGGCGTTGCGGACCCGGCCCCAGACACCCTTCACCGGCTGGGCGCCGCCCTGTTTGTCCACCCGGAACCACGACGGCCCGGCGAACAGGTACGTGCCGTTGTCGGTGCCGTGGAAGGCCGCGTCGATGCCGTCATCCAGCTCCGCGGGCAGGTAGTCGATGCCGAGATCGCCCGCCAGGAACGTCTCGATCGTCCGCGGATAGCCGTCGTCGACGAAGGCGTACTCACCGCCCGAGTAGCGGACGTACTGGTCCCCGCTGAACAGGAACATGCTGCCGTTGCTGGCAAGCGCCGCGTCGACGTGACCGGTCGCGGTCAACGTGTTGCGGACCTTGCCGAGGTCGGTGAGGTCGTAGGAAGCGGACGGAGCACGCGAGACGGCGTGGCACTCACCGTTGATGAACAGATACACGTTGCGCTTGTTGGAGACCACGGCGTCGATCACCCGGCCGCCGCGGTCGGCATTTGCGGCGATGACGTCCTCGAAGGAGTCCGGCAGGTTCCGGAACGCGTCCTCCCGGCGCAGGTTGTCGGCGATCAGCCGGGGATAGCCGGGATCGGCGTACCGGTAGTTCGATCCGGTGTAGCGGACATACTGGTCCCCGGAGAACAGGTACGTCAGCTGCCCGCAGATCACGACCGCCGCGTCGACCCGGCCACCGGGGGCCGTGAAGTTGTTGCGGGACCGGGCCCACACGTCCTTGATCAGCCGTGCCGCCTCCACCACACCGGCTGCGACGCGGGTGAACTTGCCGGGGAAGAACAGGTAGGTCGCGGAGTCCCGCCCGGTGAACGCGGTCGTCACCGGCGCGGGCCAGTCCTTCTCGACACCGGGCCAGAGCCGGCCCACCGGCCGCGGCGGAGCCCAGGTGCCACGGATCTCGTTGCGCGCCAGGTACTTGTCGCCGACGAGCATCAGCATCGACTCGCCCTCGAACAGCACGGCGTCCGGCGCGGTGAACCCGTCCGGTCGCAGATCCGCCGGAATATCCCAGAAGTCGGCGTCCGCCACCCACGGGTAGCCGTCGTCCGGATGCAGGTAGTCGGTGCCGTCGAACGTCAGGTACCGCATTGTCCCGTCATCGCCGGGTTTCTCGAAGACATACGTGGTGTTGCCGCGCACGTACGCCAGGGTCACGCTCGTCAGGCCACCCCT
>CBIMJO010000900.1:0-4851 GCA_966244135.1 uncultured Actinocrispum sp.
CCTGGTCGGCCGGCTGACCGGCCGCGGCACCGAGGATCCCGAGGTGGTGGCCCACCGGCTGGCCGTCGCGGAGAAGGAACTCGACGCCCAGGGGGAGTTCGACGCGCTGGTTGTCAACACCGACGTGCAGGACGCCGCGGCCGAGTTGCTAACCTTGATGACGGGTACATCTGTCTGACCCGCTGTCTGACCTCTGCAGGAGTTTCTTTGAGCACCGAGCTGGGCGCTTTGGGTGAGCCGACCACCAACCTGGAAGGCATCACCAACCCTCCGATCGACGACCTGCTGGACAAGGTCAGCTCCAAGTACGCGCTGGTGATCTACGCCGCCAAGCGCGCCCGCCAGATCAACGACTACTACGCGCAGCTCGGCGAGGGCCTGCTCGAGTACGTCGGGCCGCTGGTGGAGCCGGGCCCGCGGGAGAAGCCGCTGTCCATCGCGCTGCGCGAGATCCACGCCGGTCTGCTCGAGCACACCGAAGGCGAGTGACCACTCCGTCGTCCAGGCGGCCCCGGGTCGTGCTCGGGGTCGGTGGTGGCATCGCGGCGTACAAGGCCTGTGAGGTGCTCCGGCGGCTCACCGAGTCCGGGCACCACGTGCAGGTCCTGCCCACCGAGGCCGCGCTGAGGTTCGTCGGCAAGGCGACCTTCGAGGCGCTGTCCGGCAACCCCGTGCACACCCAGGTGTTCGAGGACGTCCACGAGGTCCCGCACGTGCGGATCGGCCAGGAGGCCGACCTGGTCGTGGTGGCGCCCGCGACGGCGGACCTGCTGGCCAAGGCGGCGCACGGCCGCGCGGACGACATGCTCACCGGCACGCTGCTGACCGCGCGCTGCCCGGTCCTGATGATCCCGGCGATGCACACCGAGATGTGGGAGCACGCCGCCACCCAGGACAACGTGGCGCTGCTGCGGTCGCGTGGCGTCGTGGTCGCCGAGCCCGCGTCGGGCCGGCTGACCGGCAAGGACACCGGCAAGGGCCGCCTGTCCGACCCGGCCGAGATCGTCGAGCTGGCCCGGCTGCTGCTGGCCAGGCCCAACGCACTGCCCCGTGACCTGGCCGGCCGGCGCGTCGTTGTCTCCGCCGGCGGGACACGGGAGCCGCTCGACCCGGTCCGGTACCTAGGCAATCGCTCCTCTGGCAAACAGGGCCACGCGTTGGCGAGAGTGGCTGCACAGCGCGGCGCGCAGGTGACCCTTGTGTCCGCGCACACCGCCGCGCTGGCCGAACCGGCCGGGGTGGAGATCGTGCACGCCGGCACCGCACTGGAACTGCGGGACGCCATGCACAAGGCGGCCACCGACGCCGACATCGTCGTGATGGCCGCCGCGGTCGCCGACTTCCGCCCGGTCAGCCGGGCCGACCACAAGATCAAGAAGTCGGACAAGGACCCGGACCCGGTCGCGCTCACCCGCAACCCGGACGTGCTCGCGGAACTGGTCTCGGCCCGTTCCGCCGGTAAGCTGCCGGCAACCCAGTACATCGTCGGCTTCGCCGCCGAGACCGGGGACGAGAGCGGGGACGTGCTCACCCACGCCCGCGCCAAGCTCGCCCGCAAGGGGTGCGACCTGCTCGTGCTCAACGCGGTCGGCGACGGCAAGGCGTTCGAGGTGGAGGACAACTC
This sequence comes from uncultured Actinocrispum sp., assembly GCA_966244135.1. Taxonomy (GTDB): domain Bacteria; phylum Actinomycetota; class Actinomycetes; order Mycobacteriales; family Pseudonocardiaceae; genus Kibdelosporangium. Next base: position 1,625 of record CBIMJO010000900.1, read on the forward strand.
GGGCTGGCTGCTGGCCGCGGGCGGGACCGAGCGCGCTATCGCACTCGGCTCCAAAGCACAAATGGCGACCGCCATCTGGGACTTCATCGTGGAGTCCACCGGCCGTTGACCGGCGCGTGACGGGCCGCAAGTAGGCTGGGCGCACATTTCGCAGGCATGAATTCGTCGCAGAGAGATCGTGAAGGGGAAGAACCGTGACTAACAAGGCCAGCCGGCTCTTTACGTCGGAGTCAGTCACCGAAGGGCACCCCGACAAGATCTGTGACGCGATCAGCGACTCGATCCTCGACGCCCTGCTGCGCAAGGACCCGCGCTCGCGCGTGGCGGTGGAGACCCTGGTCACCACCGGCCAGGTGCACGTCGCCGGTGAGGTGACCACCGAGGCCTACGCCGACATCCCGGGCATCGTGCGGGAGAAGATCCTGGAGATCGGCTACGACTCGTCGGCCAAGGGCTTCGACGGCAACTCCTGCGGCGTGAACGTGGCGCTGGGCACGCAGTCCCCGGACATCGCCCAGGGTGTGGACACCGCCTACGAGTCCCGCGTCGAGTCCGCCGAGGACGACATCGACCGCCAGGGCGCCGGTGACCAGGGCCTGATGTTCGGCTACGCCTGCACCGACACCCCCGAGCTGATGCCGCTGCCGATCGCGCTGGCGCACCGGCTGTCCAAGCGGCTGACCCAGGTCCGCAAGGACGGCGTGCTGCCCTACCTGCGCCCGGACGGCAAGACCCAGGTCACCATCGAGTACGCGGGCGACCAGCCGGTCCGCCTGGACACTGTGGTGGTCTCCTCGCAGCACGCCGACGGCATCGACCTGGAGCGGCTGCTCGGCGCGGACGTGCGCGAGCACGTCATGCTGCCCGAGTTCGAGGACCTGACGCTGGACACCTCGAACGTGCGGCTGCTGGTCAACCCGACCGGCCGGTTCGTCATCGGCGGCCCGATGGGTGACGCGGGCCTGACCGGCCGCAAGATCATCGTCGACACCTACGGCGGCATGGCCCGCCACGGTGGTGGCGCCTTCTCCGGCAAGGACCCGTCGAAGGTGGACCGCTCGGCCGCCTACGCGATGCGCTGGGTCGCCAAGAACGCGGTCGCCGCCGGCCTGGCCACCCGCGTCGAGGTGCAGGTCGCGTACGCGATCGGCAAGGCCGCCCCGGTGGGCCTGTTCGTGGAGACCTTCGGCACCGAGACGGTCGACCCGACCAAGATCCAGGCCGCCATCTCCAGCGTGTTCGACCTGCGCCCGGCCGCGATCATCCGCGACCTGGACCTGCTGCGCCCGATCTACGGCCCGACCGCGGCCTACGGCCACTTCGGCCGGCCCGAGCTGGACCTGCCGTGGGAGCGTACCGACCGCGCCGAGGCGTTGAAGCAGGCCGCTGGCGTCTGAGCCGTCGCACCGCTCTGTTAGAAACGGGGCATGGTCAACGCGGGCAACCGGCACAAAGGGGAGCGGCGGGCAGCCGCCACCTTGCCGGTTGCCCGCGTTTACGTTGATGTCCCCCTGGCGCACCTGGACCGGACGTTCGACTACCTCGTGCCGACGGATCTGGACGCCGACGTGGTCGCCGGGTCGCGGGTGCGGGTGCGGTTCTCCGGGCAGCTCGTCGACGGGTACGTGATCGAGCGGGCCGAGGAGTCAGACCATCCCAAACTTGCGTTTCTGGAGCGGGCGGTCTCGGCCGAACCGGTGCTGGCGCCGGAGATAGCCCAACTGGCCCGCGCGGTGGCCGACCGGTACGCCGGGTCGATGATGGACGTGCTGCGGCTGGCGATCCCGCCCCGGCATGCGCGCGCCGAAGCCTCCGCGTCTCCCGATCCCGTCTCTCTAACACCGTTAGAGGACCTGTCCGGGTGGGACCGGTATCCGCGGGGCGCGGCCTTCTTGGACGCGTTGAAGGCAGGACGGCAAGCTCATGCCGTTTGGCAGGCGCTGCCGGACGAGGACTGGCCCAGGCGGCTCGCCGAGCTGGCGGTGACCGTCGCGGCGACCGGCCGGGGTGTGGTGCTGGTCGTGCCCGACTATCGCGACGTGGCCCGGCTGCACGCCGCCTGCCTGGACCTGGTGGGCAAGGACGGGGAACCGGCCGTTGTGGCGTTGTCGGCCGATCTGGGCCCGTCTACGCGTTATCGCAGGTGGCTCGCGGTGCGCCGGGGCAGCGCCCGGATCGTGCTGGGCACCCGCGCGACCGCGTTCGCCCCGGTCGCGGACCCTGGCCTGGTCGTGGTCTGGGACGACGGCGACGACCTGCACGCCGACCAGCGCTCGCCATATCCCCATGTCCGCGAGGTGCTGACCCTGCGCGCCCACATGTCCGGGGCGGCGTTGGTGATCGGCGGGTTCGCGCGGACCGCGGAGGCGCAGCTGCTGGTGCGGACCGGCTGGGCGCACGAGCTGGTGGCCTCCCGCGACTCGCTGCGCGCGTCCGCCCCGCGGGTGACCGCGATCGGTGAGACCGATGTGCAGATCTCTCGTGACCCCGCCGCCCGGGCCGCGCGGCTGCCGTTGGTCAGCTTCGAGGCCGCGCGGGGTGCGTTGAACGCTGGGGCGCCCGTGTTGGTGCAGGTACCGCGACGGGGGTACGTGCCCGCGTTGGCGTGTATGAACTGCCGTGCGCCCGCGCGGTGCCGTCGGTGCGCCGGGCCGTTGGCTCTGCCTGGCGGGCGCGATGACGGCGTGCCGCGTCCGGCCGCGTGCCGGTGGTGTGGCGCCGCTGAGGCCGCTTTCCGTTGCGGGGAGTGTGGTTCGCGGCGGTTGCGGGCTGTTGTCGTTGGCTCCAAACGAACTGCCGAGGAGCTGGGCCGCGCTTTCCCTGGCGTGCCCGTGCGGACTTCCGGTGCCGACGAGGTTTTGGCAACCGTCCCGGGCGATGCCGCCCTGGTCGTGGCCACCCCGGGCGCGGAGCCGGTCGCCGAGGGCGGTTACGGGGCCGCGCTTTTGCTGGACAGCTGGGCTTTGCTCGGTCGCGCGGATCTGCGGGCGGCGGAGGAGACCCTGCGGCGCTGGATGGGCGCCGCGGCTCTGGTGCGTCCCGGCCCGGCCGGTGGACGTGTTGTGGTGGTGGGTGATTCCGCGCTCGGACCGGTCCAGGCCTTGGTGCGGTGGGATCCTGCCTGGCACGCCGAGCAGGAACTGGCCGGCCGGATGGAGCTGGGCTTCCCGCCGGCGGGCCGGATGGCCTCCGTGGACGGTTCGCCGCCCGCGTTGAACTACTTCCTG
>CBIMJO010000901.1:0-4847 GCA_966244135.1 uncultured Actinocrispum sp.
AGCGGACCACACCCAGCGGCTGCCCGCCCCGGTCGATCACGATCCGGCCGTCTTGGTCTTCGTCCCGCGGCACGCCGTCCCGTCCGACGTAGATCTGGCTCTCCGGCAGGAAAACGAGCAACTCCAGGCTGGGGTCGCCGAGCACCTCGCGCAGCACCGCCTGCACGTCCTCCGGTGCGGCGCGGCCGGAGCGGAGTGCCTCGAGGAAGTCGGCCATCCGGCGCAGTGCGTCGTAGCGGGCCCGGTTGAACCGCCGGTCGACGGCGTCCTGCACCTTGACTCGCAGCGGCCGGAATGCAAGCGCCGCAACGAGTGTGGCCGCGGCAGTCACCCACGGCGAACCACGGCCGAACGCGGTCCCGAGCACGACCGAGGTCATCCCGTACGCCGCGACCAGCAGTACGGTGATCACCGCATAGCTGACCGTCGCGCTGATCACCACGTCGATGTCGTAGAGCCGGTAGCGCAGGATCGCCGCGCTCGCGGCCAGCGGCAACCCGATCAGCGCCACGGCCGCGAGCACCCCGGCGGCCGGTGTGACGTACCAGAGCGCGAACGACATCGGCAGCGCCACTCCCGCCACCGCCGCCGCGAACACGAACCACTTGAGCTGCAAGCGTTCCGCACCGTGCGCCCGGCGCAGCCGCAGCACGAGCGAGAGCACAGAGACCGCCAACGAGCCCAGGAACGGCACCATCCCGGTTGCGAGCAGCGCGCCGGCCGGCAACCCGGGCGCGGCCAGCGGGTTCCGTCCGCCCGCGAAATCGCGGCCCAGGTCCGGACTGAGCGACCACCCGGCCATGGCCAGGACGAACCCAGCCGTGGCGGCCCACGGCACCGGCCGCCAGCGCCGTCCTGGCAGCCGCCCATCCGGGAACAGCAGGAACGTCAGAATCCAGCCGAATCCGCTCGGCAGCCAGCTGGTCAGGCTGATCCACTCCGCCCCCGGGCCACCCGGCCAGTGCTCGACCGCCGCGCGCAGCCCATAACCCTGGGCGAGGTCCGAGATCAGCGCGTTGAGCAGGGCGAACCCACACAGCAGCCACCCGATCGCGTTACCCGGCACCCGCGAGGCGGCCAGCGCCCCGGCCGCGGCCATGACCACCGCGTAGACCGCGTACAGGAGCGTGTCGTACACCGGCTCGAGCCCCCAGGAGAGCGCGACCGCGCCCACCTCCACCACCACGGTCGCCCCGAGCACAACGGCCGGGACCGGCCGGACTCGTCTGCCTGCCACACCCCCATCGTCGCAGGCAGACGGCCCGGCGACCACCGTGCCAGCACTGATGTCACCCGCGGTGGCGACCCGCAGCGCAGGTTCGGTGCGCGCGCCGATGCCCGGCACCGCTCCCCCGGCCTAGCGTCGGCGAAACCGTTGAGAAAGAAGGAAAACCATGAACAAGCCAGCGCTCGCAGCCATCACCGGCGGCGCCGCGACCGCCGCGTCCGGCATCCTGGTCCAGGCAGTGATCCAACCGAAATCCACCGTCCCGGACACCATGTGGAGCTACCCATGGTCGGCCGACGCACTCATCCCGGTGTCCATTGTGTACGCGGCCTTCCACGTGCTGGTCTTCTTCGGACTGCTCGGCTTCGCCCGCAGCGGCGTGACCGGCCCAACCCGCCTCGCCCGCACCGGCACAACCCTCACCCTCACGGGCACGGCCCTGCTGTTCGCCGCCGAACTCGCCTCAATCCCCCTCCGCCACCAGACCTTGAGCGACACCGGACCGGCGATCGCGGGCGCCGTCTTCGGCCTCGCCATCCTGTTGTCCGCCATCGGCTTCCTCCTGGCCGGAGCCGCAACACTGCGCGCCGGGGTGTGGCACGGCTGGCGCCGCTTCGTCCCCCTCGCCGAGGGCATCTGGATGATCGTCCTGCTCGCCATCAGCTTCACCACCGCCCTCCCCCTCGGCGTCGGCATCTACGGCGCCCTCATCCTCCTCCTCGGCCTAGCCCTCCACCCCACCCCAACCCCCACCCACCAACCCGTCACTCGCGCCACCGTCGTGAACTGATCCCGGCAGGTTCTCTGTGAGCTCGCGGCGGCCCTTCTCGCCGCGCGAGCTCACAGCCAACTCGTCAGCCCGCCATCACCCGGAACGGCACGTTCATCCAGATCCTGTGCCCGGCGCAGTCGGTCGCGCACTACTTGGTCAGGCCGAGCGTGCGCCACAGAGCCGGTCGTCCCCGATCGCGAAAATCATCGCGCGTCCCTCGGCCCGCAGGGCTTCCGTCCTATCCGCCCGATCGATCGATGCACCCAGTTGCTGACCGCTGCGGGTTCGACACATGGTGGTGGGTCCATGTCCGCCAGCGTCATCAAATGCTTGTCAACGCTAGCTCACATCACTCGATCGGCTGAACTACCCGGAACCGCGTCGGCTCAGCGGAACGTTTGGCCATGAAGTTGCGATCCCGCAGCCATGGAGAACCGCAGTACGAACACGAACGCGACGAACGGTGTGGTTTACGGCCCCGTCTTCCAGGCAGGCCAAGTTGTCGGCGATATCCACTATCACACCGACGCGAGTTCGGCGGATCACCAGGTGAACGGGCTGGCAGCGCTGGACAACAAGGACTACGCCACCGCCATTCAGGACCTGAAGCTGGCGCAGCGTGCCCATCCGGCGAACGTCGAACTTCACTACTTCATGGCAATTGCCCTTCTCCAGGGCCGGCGACCGCACCGTGTCCGGCTGCAGACGGAACTGGAGGAAATTCGCCGTCACCTGCGCCAAGCCGATCATCTCCCGCATGCGAAGCTCCTTTCGCTGCTGGTTGAGGAGGATCGCGGTAGGCACTGGGAGCGCAATACACCTGTGTCCGGTCATTTGCGTGAACTTGTCGGCGAAGCCGAGCGCGCCCGCATCCTTGAGATCGCCGAGCACATCGCGGCACCGCGAAACCGGGTGTGGAAAATCATCGTCGATGAGGCTGAGAGCGGAGAAGCCCATGACTGACGCCACTGCCGCCGAAGTACGCCGGGATGTGGTCGCCCGATACTTCGCAGCCGTCCCTCCCGCCAGCGACCGAGCGCGTGCCCGGACGTACATAGGCGGCGGCCTTGCCGCAATCCTCCTCGGTCTCGGCCTGCTGATCGCCGACTTGTGGTTGCCGGGCTTGGCCGTGCTCGTAGGCGGTGCCGGAGTAGTGTGGCGTGGCTGGGAAATGGACACGGCATATCAGGACGCGTATCAGTCGGCGACACCCAAACCTCGGGACACGGCGATCGACAAGATCCTTGCACATGAACTTCGCAAGGTAGAAGGACGTGCGCTGGACCGGCTCGATCTCACGCCCGAAGAGCTGGAACTGGAGTCGGCATCATGGAATCCCCTGGACCAGGGCGGGCTGGACAAAACCGGTGAAAACCGCCTGGAGCGCAAGCCGCTGATCGTCACCGGCCCCGTTCCTACCTCACAGGCCGTGATCGGCCGGGACGGCATATGGCGATTCTCTCAGTATGCTGTGATGGCCATCTGCCCCACGGACTACCACCTTGGGATCTACCGCTGCGTGATTGACCTGGGTGTTTCCGGGCTGCATCAAGAGGAAACCCACGAGTACCACTACATGGACGTTGTCGCCGTGTCTACAGCGACCCGATCCGGAAGCAGCTTGAACGCTCAGCCGGCAGAGGCAGGTGACAATAGTTACGCGCTCACCAGTACCTCGATACAGGAGTTCCAGCTGGTGGTGTCCAGCGGCGACCGGAGCAGGATCGTGATCAGCATCGTCGATGCTCAGGACCCAACGCAACGTGCCCGACTCGCACCGTCCGGGATTGACCGTGTCACTAGTGCAGTCCGCAGCATGCTGCGCGATAAAAAGACCAAAGGGAACGTCTAGATTCCTTCCACAGAAACGTAACAACCTGCCAACGGCCTTCGGTTTGGATGAAACAATCCATCGACGTCGCTGCGAGGTGGCTCTCCGTCGACGAGGCGTCCTCTTGCTGACATTCCGGCTGATTGCGAACGCGCCTCCGCCCCCGGCGATCACCGCTGTCGCCTCGACTGAGAAGGCTTGCACCCAACTCGGTTGGGCCCGGCCGAACCCGACCTGCACGAGATCGTTGCGCCGGATACCAGCGGCGGCCGGTATCCGGCGATTGGGCACGCGACCATTCACAACAGCATCGGTCGTGCGTAACTGGCGGATGACGACGCGGGCCTGGTCAGTCGGGTTTTCTGAGGAGGAGGCCGGTGTAGAGGCGGATCGCGGGTGGGGCGAAGCGGGGGATGCGGATCTCGCGGACGATGTCGAAGTGGCGGTGGAGGGCGGGTTGGAGTTTTTGGCGGCGGTCGGCGTATTGGGTTGGGCTCTCGCCGGTGGTTATGCGTAGGGCGAGGTCCCAGAGGGGGGTGGCGCCGGGGGTGACGAGTGCGAGGACGCCGCCGGGTTTGAGGACGCGGCGGATTTCCTGGCAGGCCGATTCGATGTCCGGTACGTACTCGAGGGCGCTGATGGTGACCGCGCAGTCGAAGAAGTTGGGGTCGTAGGGCATGGTTTCGGCGGTACCGCGGGTGAGCCTGGCCCGGATGCCCTGGGCGGTGAGGTTTTGCTCCACTTCGGACAGGTGGGGGTGGGGGTCGATGCCGTACAGGCCGTCGCAGTGGGTTGCGAGTTCGGGCATGAAAACGCCGCTGCCGTAGCCGATTTCGAGCAGGCGGCCGAAGGTGGTGCCGGCCAGGAGTTTGACGATGACACGGAACCGCAGGCGCTGGACGGCGCCCAGGAGCGGCCGGTAGTTCCAGTCCGGGTGGTCTACCTCACTGGTCCGGACGAGCGCTGAGGGCGGCAGGAGCTTGAGATCGGTCATTTCTGATGTCTCCCATGGAGAT
>CBIMJO010000902.1:0-4841 GCA_966244135.1 uncultured Actinocrispum sp.
CGGCCTCACCGGCCACGAAGAGCATCGCGAAGTGCGGCATCACCGACCGCGCGGTCGGCCCGACGTTCGCGGCGTCCGGGTCGACCGGGACGTCCCGCCAGCCCAGGACGGTCAGGCCCTCCTCGCGCGCGATCCGCTCGATCAGCGCGACAGCGACCGCGCGGCCGGCCGGATCCATTGGCAGGAAAGCGATCCCGGCCGCGTACTCGCCGAACTCGGGCAGCTCGAACCCGGTCACCGCGCGCAACAGCCGGTCCGGCAGGCCGACCAGGATGCCGGCGCCGTCGCCGCTGGTCGGCTCGGCGCCCGCGGCGCCGCGGTGCTCCAGATTGGCCAGTGCCGTCAGACCATCCGAGACGATCCCGTGCGAACGCCGGCCGCGGATGTCGGCAACCATTGCCACACCACACGAATCCCGCTCTTCGCTGGGGTCGTACAGGCCCTGCGGGCCTGGGATGGCGGAGAAGATCATGAGCAGACCTCCCTCGTCGTCCTCGCGCTCAGGTTTTCCTTCGTCTGGGCGCGGGACACCGATGGCCCGCTGTCGTTGACGAGACCTTAACAGTCCAGAAACGTAAAAAACACTCTCGCGGAGTGAAATCCAGAGCTTCATGTAACGATTTGACTGATCGTGACGATACAGCGCCCACGCCGCAGTGGTGGTCCGTCAGCTCAAGGATAACCGCCGTACGGCTAGCCGCAAAACATGACAAACCACCTGGTAGCGGCCCCGCACTGGGCCAGACGACCATGATTCGGCGCCCAGCATGTCCCACCGCGGGCCGCTCGCGCCACTTGAGGTACCCGATCGTTAACTAGAACGTGTTACAGTTTTTCGATGATCCTTGATCGTTTCCAGGTCACCGGCAAGGTGGCCGTCGTCACCGGGGCAGGACGCGGGATTGGGGCCGCGACCGCGGTCGCGCTGGCGCAGGCCGGGGCCGATGTGGTGATCTCGTCGCGAACCGCGGACCAGCTCGAGGGGATCGCCGCGCAGATCGCCGACGCGGGCCGCAAGGCGGTCGTCGTCCCCGCCGACCTCAGCTCGCTCGACTCCCTGGCAGGCCTGGTCGACGCGGCCCGGGATTCCTTTGGGCGCTTGGACATCGTGGTCAACAACGTCGGCGGCTCGATGCCCGGCCCGTTCCTGCACACCAGCGTGGACACCCTGGTGGAGGCGTTCCGCTGGAACGTCGGCACCGCGCACGCGTTGAACCTCGCCGCCGTGCCGTTGATGCTCGAGGGCGGCGGAGGGTCCATTGTGAACATTTCCTCCGCGATGGGCCGGTTGACCGGCAGGGGTTTTCTGGCATACGGCACGGCCAAGGCGGCACTTGCCCACTACACCCGGCTCGCGGCCACCGACCTGGCGCCGCGCGTGCGGGTCAACGCGATCTCGGTCGGCTCGGTGGCAACGTCCGCTTTGGACATCGTGCTGACCCAGGAGGCGTTGCGCAGCAAGATGGAGCAGGCGACCCCGCTGAAGGTGATCGGCGAGGCCTCGGACATCGCCGCGGCGGTGGTGTACTTGTCCAGTGACGCCGGGAAGTTCGTCACCGGCAAGGTGGTGGAGGTCGACGGCGGCACCGAGCGCCCGACCCTCGAACTGGGTCTGGAGGACCTGTGACGTACAAAGTGGTGCAATGGAGCACCGGCAACGTCGGCCGGCACGCGATCGCCGGTGTCGCCGCGCATCCCGACCTGGACCTGGTGGGGGTGTGGACGTCCACTCCGGACAAGGTCGGCCGGGACGCCGGTGAGCTGGCCGGGATCGCGCCGCTGGGCGTGCAGGCCACTTCGTCGGTGGCGGACCTGCTCGCCTTGAAGCCGGACTGTGTCGTGTACACGGCGATGGCCGACGACCGGCTGTCCGAGGCGATCGCGGATCTGACGCTTTTGTTGCGTGCCGGGGTGAATGTCGTCTCCAGCTGCCCGGTTTTCCTGCAGGTCCCCGCGGGCGTCGTGCCGCCGGAGGTCACCCAGCCGATCACCGAGGCCGCCACCGAGGGCAACGCCTCCCTGTTCGTCAACGGCATCGACCCCGGGTTCGCCAACGACACCCTCCCGCTGGTGCTGACCGGGATCAGCGAGCGGATCGACTCGGTGCGCTGCCTGGAGATCCTGGACTACTCGACCTACGACAACCACAAGGTCCTGTTCGACATCATGGGCTTCGGCCAGCCATCCGGCCACACACCGTTGCTGCTGCAGCCCGGGATCCTGCCGTTGGCTTGGGGCAGCGTGGTCCAGCAGCTGGCGACCGGCCTCGGCATCACCCTCGACAGCGTCGAAGCCACCCACGAACAGATCCCCGCGCCCGAAACGTTCGAGATCAAGTCGGGCACCATCCAGAAGGGCACGGCCGCGGCGCTGCGGTTCGAGGTCGCCGGCATGTACCACGGCCGCAAAGTCTGCATCCTCGAACACATCACCCGCCTCCACCCCGACCTGGCCCCCGACTGGCCCCAACCCACCGGCCAGGGCTGCTACCGCGTGGTCGTCACCGGCGAACCCACCATGACCCTCGACCTCCAACTGATGGGCTCCGACGGCGACCACAACACCGCCGGCCTCAAAACCACCGCCATGCGCCTCGTCAACACCATCCCCCACATCATCCAAGCCCCACCCGGCCTCCTCACCGCCCTCGATCTCCCCCTGATCACCGGGAAGGGCCTGGTCGCGTAACAAAAAGGCCGGGGTGGCGCGTGCCACCCCGGCCTTCGGAAAAGAACCGGTCAGTCCTTGGACTCGGGTTTGGGCTTCTCGGCTTCGTCCTCGTCGTCCTTGGCTTCCGGAGCTGCCGGGACCTTGGCGGTCTCGGAGTCGTCCTTGTCCGAATCGGAGTCGGAGTCGGCGGAGTCCGAGTCGGCGGAGTCCTCAGTGGACTTGTCCGCGGACTCCGGGGTGGACTCGTCCGCTGGGGTGTCCGTGGGGGTGTCGCCGCGGAGGGCGGCGAGGTCTTCGCGGGGGCCCTTGGAGCGGGCGACGATGAAGTACGCCACGGAGCCCAGGAACACGAGGATGGAGACCCACACGTTGATCCGGACGCCGAACACGTGGGTGGCGTCGTCGGTGCGCATCAGCTCGATCCAGGTGCGGCCGAGGGTGTAGCCGGCGACGTACAGGGCGAACGCGCGGCCGTGGCCCAGGCGCAGCTTGCGGTCGACGTACACGACCAGGCCGGCCACGAGCAGGTTCCAGATCAGCTCGTACAGGAACGTGGGGTGCACCGGGCTCTCCGGGAGCGGGATCCCGGTGGACACGCCGCCCAGCTGGTCCGGCAGCCCCTCCGAGTTGACCCGCTGGAACACCTCGAGGCCCCACGGCAGGGTGGTGTGCGCGCCGTAGAGCTCCTGGTTGAAGTAGTTGCCGATGCGGCCGATGGCCTGGGCGGTGACGATGCCCGGCGCGACGGCGTCGGCGAACACCGGCAGCGGGATGCCCTTGCGGCGGCAGCCGAGCCAGGCGCCGAACCCGCCGAGCGCGATCGCGCCCCAGATGCCGAGCCCGCCCTGCCAGATGTACAGCGCCTCGACCGGGTTCTTGCCCGGCCCGAAGTAGCGCTGGTAGTCGGTGGCCACGTGGTACAGCCGGCCACCGATCAGGCCGAACGGCACCGCGTACACCGCGATGTCGATGACCTCACCGGCCCGGCCGCCGCGGGCCTGCAGACGCTTCTCACCCCACCAGATGGCCAGGATGATCCCGACGATGATGAACAGGGCGTACGCGCGGATCGGGATGGGCCCGATCTCCCACACACCCCGGCTTGGGCTGGGGAAACTCGCCAGCAGTTCTGCGGTCACGCGGACACGGTAACGGGCGCCACAATCCGCCTCGCGACCGGTCCCCGGGTCCTAGGCGACGGGGACGGAACGGACGCCCGCGGCCAGCTCAGCGGCCAGGTCTTCCAGGTCCGAAACGCCCGAGGCGGCCCGGGACACGAAGGCCGAACCCACGATCACCGCGTCGGCGAACGCCGCCACTTCGGCGGCCTGCGCCCCGTTGCGCACGCCCAGCCCCACCGCGATCGGCAGCGAGGTGTGCACGCGGGCCCGTCGCACCAGGTCGGCCGCGCCGGTGCCGACCGAGTCACGGGCACCGGTCACACCCATCACCGAGGACGCGTACACGAAGCCCGAACCCGCCTCGACGGTGCGCACGATCCGCTCCTCGGTGGAGGAGGGCGCGATCAGGAAGATCCGGTCCAGATCGTGTGCGCCGGACGCGGCGATCCACTCCCCGGCCTCGTCCGCGATCAGGTCCGGCGTGATGATGCCGAGCCCGCCCGCGGCCGCGAGGTCACGGGCGAACGCGTCCACGCCGTACTTGTAGACCGGGTTCCAGTAGGTCATCACCACGGCACGCCCACCCGCGGCGGCCACCGACTCCACCACGGTGAACACGTCTCGCACCCGGAACCCGCCCCGCAGCGCCTGCTCGGCGGCGGCCTGGATGGTCGGGCCGTCCATCACCGGGTCGGAGAACGGGATACCGATCTCCACCAGGTCACACCCGGCGGCGACCATTGCCTTCAGCGCGTCCGCGGAGCCCGGCACGCTCGGGTAGCCGGCGGGCAGGTAACCGACGAGCGCGGCCCGCCCCTCGGCCTTGGTCTGCTCGAACATCGGATCCAGCCGGCCCATCAGGACTCCTCCGAGACGAGGCCGAAGAACTTGGCCGCGGTGTCCATGTCCTTGTCGCCCCGGCCGGACAGGCTGACCAGGATCACGCCGTCCTGGCCGAGTTCCCGGCCGAGTTTCAGCGCGCCGGCCAGCGCGTGCGCGGACTCGATGGCCGGGATGATGCCCTCGGTGCGGGCCAGGAGGGCGAACGCG
>CBIMJO010000903.1:0-4837 GCA_966244135.1 uncultured Actinocrispum sp.
CCGCTGGCCACGATCGCTGGTGAAGCGGTCTCGTTGCAACTGCGCGATTTCCGCGTACTGCATGGCCAGAGGTTCTTGGGCGCGACCGGCGTAAGCGGCGGCCAGCTCCCGCGCGAACACACTCCAAGACCAGCCGTCGAAGGCGATGTGGTGTACCACGAACACCAGCAGGTGGTCGTCGTGTCCCAAGTGGACCAGACTCAGCCGGAACGGCGGCCCGGTCTCCAGGTCGATCGGTTTGTCCAAGGCGTTCTGCAGGAAGTCCTTGTCGTCACTGCGTTCCAGCACGACCTCGACGTGCTCGCCGACCAGGGCCACCGGTTCACCGTCGACCGCGACGTACCGGGTCCGCAGCACCTCGTGCCGGTCCACAATGGACTGGAAGGCCCGGGTGAGCGCCGGCACGTCCAGCTCGCCGCGCACCCGGAGGGCCAGCGGCAGCAGGTAGTCCGGCGCGGCGGGCCGCAACTGGTCGAGGAACCACAGTCGTTCCTGCGCGAACGACACCACACGGGCGCTGTCCACCGGTGCACCTCCATGGATCGGGTCCTGACACCGGCCCAAGCGTCCGTCCTGGCCGGACGTGCGACCAGGGAAGCAGGCGCAGCACGGGTTCTGCGCTTTTGTCTCTACGGGGGAACACCACCGCGCGGCACGCTCGGTGATACCCGGAACGCCGTTCACAAGGAGGAAGCCCATGACCGACGACGGGGTCTACCGCGTCGTGCGCAACGACGAGGAGCAGTACTCGATCTGGTGGGCGGACCGGGACCTGCCACCCGGATGGACCGCCGAAGGCACGTCCGGCACCAAGCAGGAGTGCCTGGACCACATCGGTCGCGTGTGGACGGACATGCGTCCCCGCAGCCTGCGCGAGCAGATGGCCCGCGTCTGACCCGGAACAGGATTCCGGCCCGGGCGAATCCCACGCCCGGGCCGGAATCGGGGCCGGTCCTACAGCAGCCCGGCGCGCAGGGCGTAGGCGACGGCGTGAGCGCGGTTGCGCAGCCGGAACCGGTGGGTAATGTCGTGCACCACGCTGGTGACTGTGCGGGACGAATAGCACAGGCGAGTGGCGATCTCGTCGGTCTCATGACCGTCGGCGACCAGGGCGAGGACGGCCCGTTCGCGGTCGGTCAGGCCGCCGCTGCTGGTCGGCGTGAGTGGTGACGCGCCGTAGTCCAGCAGCTGGTCCAACAGTTCCGAAGGGACGGTGCAGTCGCCGGTCGCGGCCGCCGACACCACTCCGGCAAGGCGGGTGCGGTCGGCCTCCCAACGGCGAAGCAGGCCGGACGCCCCCGCGACGATGGCCTGCAATGCGTCCGTCGGGGCGAGTTCCGTCGCCACGAGGACCACCTCGGGGCGGTACGGCTCGGCCCTGGTCGTCCGCACGATGTCCAGCACGCGTTGGTCCACCTCGTCCACGACGACCACCGTCACCGCAGCATGTTCGGATGGTAGGACGACCTCGACGTCGGGGCAGCTGCGCAACGCGCTGGTCGCCCCCACCTCCAGCATCGGGTCCAGGGCCACGACGTTGACCCGGACCGGCTCACATATCTCCTTGTCCATGGCCACAGCGTGCGGCGGGCGAGTTCCGGCCGCTTCGGGCCCGGTCCCGCACATTCCGGCCAGGCCCTGGGCCAGCGGAAATCGATCAACACGCAGGACCGCCACCCCTACCCACCCCTGCCCGCCGGCAAAATGTGGGGGTATCACACTCATGACCGCACGGACCCGGTCTGGAAATCTTCCGATCTGTGAGCGCGACCACAGAATTCCCCGGTACCGAGGCCGATCAGGCCTGGTGGGCCCCCGGACTCGCCCTGCATGAACGGGGCGGCCTGCCGGACGGCGGCCAGGCCGAGCCGGACCCGGTCTTCGCGCTGCGCCTCATCGACCTCGGCCTGCCGCTCACCACCAGGCTCACCGAGACGAACGCCGACCTCGCCGCCCGCGTGCCGCAGCCCGCCTGGGCGCAACTCGCGGAGCGCGCCATCAGCAACGCACGCCCGCTGGACGCCGCACCGGCCGACTGGCAGAGCGCGTTCGCCCGGGTCCTCGCGCCGTTCGCCGAGGACGTCAACGCCCAGATCCGCCGTTCGGGCAACAAGGACGTCGACCTGGCCCGGGTCGCGGACGGGATCACCGTCGGGCTCGGCCGCAGGCTCGTCGCCATCGCTGTGCGCACGCTGGTCACCGAACTGCACCGCTGGCGAACCAACGGCCGCCTGGAAGGCGAGGACGGCCAGGCCCGCTTCAACGACTTCGTCCGCCGGCTGACCAGCCCCGCCGGCCTCGCCGAGGTGTTCACGCGCTATCCGGTGCTGGCCCGGCTGCTCGCCCAGGCGACGCAGGCCACGGCCACCGCGACCGTCGAACTGCTCGACCGCTTCGCCCGCGACCGCGGCTCGCTGGTCGAGAACCTGCTCGACGGCGTCGACCCGGGCCGCCTCATGTCCGTTCTGGACGCTCGCGGGGACCAGCACGCGGGTGGCCGTTCGGTCGCGGTGCTCGAGTTCGCCGATGGGCGCCGGGTGGTCTACAAGCCGCACGATGTCACCGCCGCGGTCCGGTTCGCCGGGTTCCTGGACTGTCTCGCCGACGACGATCTCTTTCCGCGGACACCGAAGACCGTGGCCCGCGAGGGATACGGCTGGAGCGAGCACATCACCGCCGCGCCACTGGCCGACCGCGCCGCGGCCGACCGGTTCTACCACCGCCAGGGCGCGCTGCTCGCGTTGCTGCACGCGGTGCGCGTCACCGACATGCACTACGAGAACCTGATCGCGCACGGCGACCAGCCCGTCCCAGTCGACCTGGAGACCCTGTTCCAGCCGACCGTCACGACGGCCGGACCGGGCGACCCGGCCGCGGCCGCGCTGGCCGGCTCGGTGCACCGAACCGCGTTGCTGCCATTGAAGTTCGTCGGTGAACAAGGTGTGGCCGACATGTCCGGGCTGGGCGGCGACCGGGGCGACTCCCCTGCCTCCGCCGTGCACTGGCTCGACGCGGGCACCGACCGGATGCGCCTGACCCGGCGCCCGGCCGTGCTGCCGGCCGCGGCGAACCGCCCCATGCTGGACGGCCGGCCGGTCGACCCGGCCGCACACGAGCACGCCATGCTCGCCGGGTTCCGCCTGGCGTACGACACCATCGCCGAACACGGCGACAAGCTCACCGATCTCGTCCGGGACTGCGCGGACCTGCACGTCCGGGTGGTCACCCGCCCGACCTGGGTGTTCGGCACCCTGCTGGACGAGACCACGCATCCGGACGTGCTGCGTGACGCACTCGACCGCGACCGGGCGCTGGCCGTGCTCTACCCCGGCCGGACCGGTCACCCGCTGTTCGCCCAGCTGCTGCGGCACGAGATCGCCGACCTGTGGGCCGGGGACGTGCCGATGTTCACCGCCTCGGTCGGCACCGGCCGGCTGCGCACGTCCCGCGGCGTGGACCTGCCGGAACCGTTGCCGCAAACCGGTCTTTCCGCCACCCTGAGCACCCTGTCGGAGCTCGGCGAGGTGGACCGGCGCGACCAGGAATGGATCATCGCCGCGACCATGGCCACCCGCACCGCCACCGCCGCGCACCCGCAGGCCGGACCGGTCGCCGGCGATCCGCAGGGCGCGGGCGCTCATCCGGACGAACTGCTCGCGGCGGCCTGCGGCGTCGCCGACCAGATCGTCGCCCGCGGCATCAGCGACGGCAGCCGGGTCACCTGGCTGGGCCTGGAGGCCGTCGAGGCGCAGCACTGGCTGGTCACGCCGATGGGCGCGAGCCTGGGCAGCGGATACCTTGGCGTGGCGGTGTTCCTGGCCCAGCTGGCCAAGGTCACCGGCCTCGCCCGCTACGCCGACCAGGCCCGCGCGGCCGCCAGTGCCGCACCTGGGTTCATCACGGCTTTGGCTCAGCGCCCCGACTTGGTGGCCGCGATCGGCTGCGGCGGCCTGCACGGCCTCGGCGGGATCGCGTACGGACTGGCGCGGCTCGGCGCCCTGCTCGACGAGCCGCGCCTCACCGAGGCCGCGGTCGCCACGGTGCCGCTAGCGGCGGCCGCGACCGAGGGCGCCGAGGCGGGCTGGGCCGGTGGTCTGGCCGGGTGCCTGGCCGCGATGACCGCGGTGCACGCCGACCTCGGTCTCGACTCCGCATCCGCGGCCGCTCGGCACTGTGCCGGCCTTTTGACCCAGCGCGTCCACAATGGACCTTCTGGGTTCCTTGACGGACTTGCCGGAATTGCCTGGGCCCTCGGCATTCTCGGCCCGGATGAGGATCACCGGATCGTAGGGCGACAGCTCGCCCGCGCCGAGGACAGTTCCTCACCGGGGTGGTGCCATGGCGCGGCCGGGCTTGCTCTGGCTCAGACGCTGCTGCCGGTGTCGACCCGGCCGGACGCCATCGAGGCGTTCGCCGACGGCCCGGTCCGCCGGGATCTGTCGCTGTGCCACGGCGAACTCGGCATGACCGAGGTGCTCACCATGCTGACCGGTACTGACCGGCAGACCGACGCGGCCCGCGCCCTGCGCCGCCGCACCGGTCTCCTGCTCACCGTGCTGCGCCGGCACGGACCGCTGTGCGGAGTGCCCGGCGAGGTGCCCACCCCAGGACTGCTGACCGGCCTCGCCGGGATCGGTTACGGGCTGCTCCGCCTGGCCGCGCCCCAGCAGGTTCCGTCCGTGCTCCTGCTCCACCAGACCACCGCGTGACGCGGTCGATTCCTTACCCGTCCCGAAGTAGAAGGAGATCAGTCCCTTGTCGAACACCATCCCGAACGCGCCCGAAGAGTTCGACCCGGCCGGCAGCATGCGCCTGTTCCCCACAGTGTCCTTCGCCA
>CBIMJO010000904.1:0-4831 GCA_966244135.1 uncultured Actinocrispum sp.
CGGCGCGCGAGATCGACACGCTCGTCATCGGCACCGTGGCCCGGACGGGACTCGGTGACCGATCCGGACTGGACCTGGTGACCGATGTCAACGGGACCGGTTCCGCGGACATGATCGGACCTGGTGGCGGGATGTGGCCTCGGCACAGCGATGCTGGATTGCCATCGCCTGACGGTCAGGCAGCGGCCCAAGCGCAGCTGCAAGCCTCACCCCGCGGCCCTGAGCACACCTAGACAGGGCGACGGTTCATGCTTCTAGTCCGACGTGGTGCAAACCACAGCCATCGGGCCTGGTGATCCACGCCATGCCGAGTGCCTCGGGTGCGCAGGCCGTCACGTCGGACATTGCCTGGGCGTGGCCAGTTGCTGGGCGGATGGGTTGGCGGAAGCCACACGGCTGGTTGGGTGTACCGGGCGGGTGGGAATGCTGTCGACCGAGTGGGTGTCGACTTGATGGCAGTGGGGGTTGGGCGGAATGGGGACGGTGGGTTTGGGGTTGCGGATGGTGGGGTGGTGTTGGGCCTGGTCGGTGGGTTGGGTCCGTGGGGCCGGGCTGGGGGAGCCGGGGCCCGTTACCCTTTGAGCTGCTGCAGTAGTCGTGTTTGTTGATTAGAGAGGAAGCCGCCGTGTCCCGTTTCGTCGACCGTGTGGTGATCCATGTCGCCGCCGGTGACGGCGGCAACGGTTGTGCCTCCGTCCATCGTGAGAAGTACAAGCCGCTGGGTGGCCCCGATGGGGGTAACGGCGGCAATGGGGGCGACGTCGTCCTCGTCGTCGACCCCAATGTGCACACCCTGCTGGACTTCCACTTCCGTCCGAACGCCGCGGGTGGAAACGGTAAGCAGGGCCAAGGTGCCAACCGTGACGGTGCCAACGGCACCGACCTTGAGCTGCAGGTGCCCGACGGCACCGTGGTGATGACCGAGGACGGCGAGGTCATCGCCGACCTGATCGGAGCCGGCACCCGCTTCGTCGCGGCTGCCGGTGGCCGAGGTGGGCTGGGCAACGCCGCACTCGCGTCCAAGGCCCGCAGGGCCCCAGGGTTCGCCCTGCTCGGCGAGCCGGGCGAACGGCAGGACCTGGTCCTAGAGGTGCGCTCGGTCGCCGATGTCGGCCTGGTCGGCTTCCCGTCGGCGGGCAAGTCGTCGCTGATCGCCGTGATGTCCGCGGCCCGCCCGAAGATCGCCGACTACCCGTTCACCACGCTCGTGCCGAACCTGGGCGTGATCACCGCCGGGGACCACGTGTTCACCATGGCGGACGTGCCCGGCCTGATCCCCGGTGCGAGCGAGGGCAAGGGCCTCGGCCTGGACTTCCTCCGGCACATCGAGCGCTGCGCCGTGCTCGTGCATGTCGTCGACTGCGCCACCTACGAACCCAACCGCGACCCGATGTCCGATGTGGACGCGCTGGAAGAGGAGCTCGCCCGCTACACTCCCGCGCTGGGTGGTGATCTTGCCGAGCGCCCCCGGGTGGTCGTGCTGAACAAGGTGGACATCCCGGAGGCACGCGACCTCGCCGAGATCGTCCGCCCGGACATCGAGGCCCGTGGCTGGCCGGTCTTCGAGATCTCCACCGCGACCCGCGAAGGCCTGCGCGAGCTGAGCTTCGCCCTCGCCGAGGTCGTCGAGCAGTACCGTGCCACCCAGCCCGTGGTCGAGTCGACCCGGGTCGTGCTGCGACCGACCGCGGTGGACGACAAGGGCTTCGAGGTCAACCACGACCCGGACGACGACGAGGGCTTCATCGTCACCGGCGACCGGGTGGAGCGCTGGGTCCTGCAGACCAACTTCGACAACGACGAAGCAGTGGGCTACCTCGGCGACCGGCTCAACCGGCTCGGTGTCGAGGACGCACTGGCGGCCATGGGTGCACAACCAGGCTGCCCGGTGACCATCGGCGCGTGGACCTTCAGCTGGGAGCCATCCACCCCAGCCGGGATCGCCAGCGTGCTCACCGGCCGGGGCACCGACGTCCGGCTGGAGCCGAACACCCGGGTCGGCGCCGCCGACCGCAAGCTGGCCCGCCGGGTCCGCCGCGGCCTGGCCACCGACGAAGACGACGAGTGACCCACCGGTCATGGTCGACGGCACCAGCAGGAGCCGGCGAACGCCATGGCCGGGCACACCGAATGAGGACAATCGGGTGAAATCCCCGCTGATCGTGCCCCGTCACATCGCCCCCGTCCGCACCGGATGTGGGGGCGAGCGGTGATCTCCCCGACCCGCAAGGCCATCGCCGAAGCCAACCGGATCGTCGTCAAGGTTGGATCGTCCTCGTTGACCACCGCCGCCGGTGGCCTGGACCCCGCCCGGCTGGACGCCCTCGTCGACGCGCTCGCCACCCGCCGGACCGACGGCACCCAGGTCGTGTTGGTCTCGTCCGGCGCCATCGCGGCCGGCCTGGCCCCGCTCGGGATCGCCCGCCGTCCCCGGGACCTGGCGACCCAGCAGGCGGCCGCCAGCGTCGGCCAGCTCGCCCTGGCACATGCGTACGCGTCGTCGTTCGCGCGCTACTCGCTGACTGTCGGCCAGGTCCTGCTCACGGCCGACGACGTGGTCCGCCGCTCGCACTACCGCAATGCCCAGCGGACGTTCTCGAAACTGCTTGCCCTGGACACAGTCCCGGTGGTGAACGAGAACGACACCGTTGCTACCGAAGAGATCCGGTTCGGTGACAACGACCGGCTCGCCGCCCTGGTCGCCCACCTCGTCGCCGCCGACGCGCTGTTCCTATTGTCTGATGTGGACGGTCTCTACGACGGAGACCCCCGCGCTGGCAAGGACGCCCGCCGCATCGAGGAGGTCATCGGCGACTCCGATGTGGACGGTGTCAAAGCCGGTACCCGAGGGGCATCCGGTCTCGGCACCGGCGGCATGGCCTCCAAGCTGTCCGCCGCCCGCCTCGCCGCCTCAGCAGGCATCCCCGTTCTCCTCGCTGCCGCCGCCCAAGCGCCGCAAGCGCTGACCTCCGCCGACGTCGGCACCGCCTTCGCCGCCACCGGCGCCCGCCTCTCCGCCCGCCGCTTCTGGCTCGGTCACGCCGCCGGGGCCACAGGCCGGCTCTGGCTGGACGACGGTGCCGTGGCCGCCGTGGTCAACCGCCGCCGTTCACTCCTGGGAGCGGGCATCACGGCCGTGGACGGTGAGTTCGACGCGGGCGATGTCGTTGAACTCGTCGACGTCACCGGGCACGTCGTCGCCCGTGGTGTGGTCGCCTTCGACGCCGCCGAACTCCCGGCTCTCATCGGCCGTTCGACCCACGACCTGCCCGCCGAACAACGCCGCGAAGTCGTCCACGCCGACGACCTCGTCCCGCTCCGCCGCCAGCATTAGGGGCCTCTGGCACACCCAACGAAGGCCGTCAGGGCTTCTTGGTGAGGTGGCCGACCAACAAGGCCAGCTGGTCGGCGTACTTCGTGATGAAGTCCGGTGAGGCAGCGTCCTCGCCGGTGATGTTGCGGACCGCTCTGGGCAGGGCGAGGCTGGCGCTGGCCGCCGCCACCAGGGTGAGCAGGAGATAGGCCGGGTCGAGGTCGGCCGGGATCTCGCCCTGGTCCTGCCTGGTGCGGATCTGCTCGACCTGGGCCTGCATGAAGCGGGCTTCCGGGTCTTCGCTGGGGTCGTCCTCACCGGACATGTTCGCCCACATCATCACGCGGCCCCAGTCGCGGTCGTGCAGGGTCGTCATGACGAACTGCCGGGCCACCTCGGCGAGCGGCTGGTCCACAGTGGAGATCTCGCCGCCGGTCTCGTGCCACTGACCGGCCAACTCCTGGAACAGCCCCTCCTTGCCGCCGAAGTAGTACGAGATCAGCTGCTTGTTCACGCCCGCGCGGCCGGCGATGTCGCTGACGCGGGCGGCCGCGTACCCCTTGGCGCCGAACTCGATCTTGGCGGCGTCGAGGATCTTCCGCTTGGTGCGCTCCGGGTCGCGCTGCTTCTCGACCGGTGCGCGCCTGGGGTTCCGGCTGGTCTCTGGCACCCGCTCAGCGTAACCGATCATCGGCAGGTATGACTCAGTCAAATTTAGAGTTGACACAATCAACCGTGCGGATGATTATTGGTGCATCGCATCCACCCCCACATTCGAGGAGCCGAGATGAAGCGCCAGTTCCATGTAGTCGTGATCGGCGGCGGCACCAGCGGGCTCTGCCTGGCACAGGCCCTGCACAAGGTCGGCGTGAGTGTCGCCGTCTACGAGCGCAGCCGTACCCGCACCGAGCGGTTGCAGGGCTACCGCGTCCACATCAACCCGCACGGTTCGCAAGCCCTGCGTGACTGCTTACCGCCGGATCTGTGGCAACGGTTCGTGGACTCGTGCGGTGTCTCCGGGACCTACGCGTTCCTGACCGAGCGGATGGACGAGCTCATCCGGATCGAGAACGACCTGACCTCCGGGGCCGACGCCGCCTCATCGCACCACTCGGCCAGCCGCATCACCCTGCACCAGGTGCTGTCGGCCGGGCTTGACGGGATCCTGCACTACGACAAGGAGTTCGAGCGATACGACCGGAACGCTGACGGGACGGTGACCTGCTACTTCGCCGACGGCACGACCGCGACCGGCGACGTTGTGGTGGCAGCGGACGGCGGCGGCTCCCGCGTGCGCCAGCAGTACCTCCCGCACGCGGACCGGGTGGACACCGGTATCACCGCGATCGCCGGGAAGTTCCTGCTCGACGACGAAAGCCGCAAGCTGCTGCCGCAACGGCTGCTGGACGGGCCCAACAGCGTGCTGCCGCCCAAGGGCTGCCTGATGTTCTCCGCGCCGCACGACCTGGCCGACGGCCGCAACGACGAGACCTTCGAGCACGACAAGGTCCTGTTCGA
>CBIMJO010000905.1:0-4826 GCA_966244135.1 uncultured Actinocrispum sp.
CAGTCAACCCCCACCAACACCCCCAAACCACAACCACCCCAACAAAAACACCCCCACAACCGCGCGACACACCCCGGGCCCAACGTGCAAAACACCCCAGACGAACGTGAGACACACCCCGGCCCAACGCACAACTAGGCGCCGCCCAGCCGGTCAAGACATGGGTGAGCAGCTCGTGGCGCCACCCCAACCACGGAGGCGCCACGAGCTGGAAAAGTGCGCGCGCTGACCCGAATGGTGGTCAGCGGAAGAGTGAGCCCGGCGGTGGCTGCACGCCGAGGCTGGAGTCAGACCTGGAACGGGTTGCGCGGCAAGGGCTTCTGCGGCGCAACCGCGTCCAGAGCGTCCTCGTTCGCTGGTTGGCTGAACAGGTTCTGGTGTGATGCCTTGGGATGGTTCAGCGGGGTGCTCGTGACCTCGTCGGCCTTCGCATGGCTGAACAGCTCGTTCGATGGGGTAATGGCACACATCCTCGTCTCGAAGAGGTGGGATACCCCGATCCTAGTCTCGAACACCCCGCATTTCCCGTGTTTTCAGGGAGAGGCGCGCCGTTGCTGTGCCGCCCGCACCGCGATGGGGGCGCCGGCCAGATCCTCGTCGTTGCACAGCAGCTTCACTTCGTAATACGGCGAGTTCTCGCTGTCGTCGTAGTCCAGGTGGATCGCGATGACGTCGAGGGGCTCGCCCAGCCACTCCTCCGCTTTCCGCAGCCATGACGCCGCGCGTTCGAGTGCTGTAGGCAGGTTGTCATCACGGAAATCCACTGGCCGGTAGGGCACTTGTTGGACTTCATCTTGCGCATGGTCCAGCCGGGGCAGATCAACCGCCACGCCGGCCTCGTCCAGATCCAGTACGACCCGTTGCTCGGTCACTTTTGCAGGGTCCCCTACTCGCCGGTCACGCGCAATCCGCGAGCGTTGTCAATCACGCGCCGCAGACCGGCCGACACACAGCGCGAGCACCGCCCCGGCCACGCAGACCAGCGCCGTGATCAGGAACATCTCGCTGTACTCGGTGTTCAGCGCGGTCATCAGCTTGGCCTTGTAGTCCGCCACCTGGGCGTCGAACTGTTCCTTGCTGATGCCGAACGGAATCGGTGTGTTGAGGTTCGCGGTCAGGCTGTGGAACCGGTACAGCCCCCACGCGGTCAGCGCGGCGACGCCGACCAGCATCCCGGTCATGCGCGCCACGACTACACCTGCCGAAGCCACACCATGCTGTTGTGCCGGAACGACCCGGAGCACGGCCGAGGACAGCGGGCCGATCACCAGGCCGAGGCCGATTCCGGCGATCACCAGGTCGGTGTCCAGGACGGGCAGGGTGAACAGGCCCAGATCGTGCCGGGCCGCCAGGATGTCCACGGGCCAGTTGGCGATCAGCAGGTATCCGGCGGCGGCGATCAGCAACCCGCCGCACGCCACCCACCGGTCGCCGAGCCGGGCGGCGAGCCAGCCGCCGGCCAGTGCGCCGATCGGCAACGCGATCAGGAATCGCAGCAACAAGAACACCGCGCCGGTGCGGTCCTTGCCCAGCATGGTCTGGGCGATCAGCTCGACGTCGACCAGCGTCACCATCAGCGCGGCGCCCGCGGTGACCGAGGCGCCGAGCGCGGCCAGGAACGAGCCCATCCGCACCCCGGCCGGGTCGATCATCTTGGTGCGCGCGACCTTTTCCCAGACCAGGAACCCCACCAGCGCGACCACGGCGCCGATCAGCACCGGCACACCCCAAGGCGGCAGCACGGCGTGTTCCGGGTCCGGGTTGTACAGACCCACGACGGCCAGCCCGAGCGTCACCGCCAGCAGGATCCCGCCGACGATGTCGATCTTCGCCGGTGGGCTGCCGTCCTTGTGCCGCCCGGGAACCGTGAAGTGGATCGCCACCATCGCGATCAGCGCCAGCGGCACGTTCACCCAGAAAAGACCGCGCCACGTTCCCATGACCGTCGCCAGTAGGACACCGTAGAGCGGACCGAGCACGCTCCCGAGCTCCTGCGCGGCACCGACGGCACCGAGCACAGTGGACCGCCGTTGTTCCGCCCACAGGTCCGCTGCCAACGCCAGGGTGACCGGCAGCAACGCACCACTTGCGACACCCTGAACGACACGGCCCGCGACGAGCGTCGGCAGATCTGTGGCCAGTGCGGTGACAACAGAGCCGATGGCGAACCCGAAGAGGCAGATCTGCAGCAGCGCGCGGCGACCGAACCGGTCCGAGGCCTGCCCCAGCAACGGCATCGCGGCGATGTACCCGAGCAGGTACCCGGTGACCGCCGGGGTGATCTGCTCCAGCTTGTTGATGGCGATGTTGAGGTCTCGCATGATGTCGTTCAGCACGCTGACCACCACGTAGGTGTCCAGCGCGCCGAGCAGCACGGCGAGCCCGCCAGCGCCGATCGCGACCCGGCGGCCCTTGCGGGCCGGCGCCGCTGAGTTGACCACGCCGGTCCTCGTGGTCATCAGACCGGCTTGGTCACGGAGACCGGCTTGTCCACCTCGGACAGCAGGATGTCCACCGAGTTGCCCTGGCTGACCTCGACATTGGCCTTCACCGGCAGGTGCTTGCCGTCCTCGGCCAGCCAGATCTTGCCGTTGACGTCGGACTGCACGCCCGGCACGAGCCCGGTCAGGCCGTCCTTGCCGACCTTGCCGCCGACCCGGAACGTCTTCACGCCGTTGACGTCCTCGCGGCCCTCGTTCTTGGGCGACTGCACCGAGCCGAGCATCTTGGCGATGCCGCGGCCCGGGTCGAGGATGGCGGAGGTGTCGTAGATCGCCGTGGCGTCGCCGAGTTTCTGCCACGAACCGGTGACGCCCTTGATGTAGATCACCTTCTCGGCGACCACGAAGTCCACCTGGAACGTCTGACCGAACTGGTCGAGCTTGGCGTTGCCCTTGGCGTCACCGTTCTTGTTCAGGTCGCCGTCCAGCTCCTTGATCGGCAGCCCGGCCACGGTCCCGTTCACCTTCAGCGTGAAGTGCGCGCTGTTGATGGACTTCGAGGCCTCCGCCGAGTCCTTCAGCAGTGCCGCGCCGTCGGGTAGCTGCGCGTTGTTGTCGGTCGACGTCGAGGACGAACACCCCGCGACGGCAACAAGTCCCAGCACACCGAGTACTACGAGCCGCTTGACCATGGGGGCATCGTAGGGCGCCGGACCTGAGACGTGTCTCACCCCTCATGAACGTGGTGCTTGGAATGCCTTCCTGTAACTCAACGGTGACACTCCCAGGTTCGCTTTGAGGTGTTGCCGCAGCGAAGCCGCGGTGCCGAGGCCGGAGTCGGAGGCGACCCGGTCGACCGGCAGGTCGGTGGTCTCCAGCAGCCGCCGCGCGTGTTCCAGCCGCTGGCCGAGCAGCCACTTGCCCGGGCTCATCCCCGTCTCGGCGCGGAACCGGCGGCTGAACGTGCGCACGCTCATCCGCGCGTGCTCGGCCAGGCACTCCAGCTGCAGGTCGTCGTCGAGCCGTTCCAACGCCCAGGCCCGGGTCGAGGCCGTGCTCGCCTCGCCGATCTCGGGCAGCGGGCGTTCGATGAACTGCCGCTGGCCGCCGTCCCGCCACGACGGGACAACGCAGTAGCGCGCGGCGTGGTTGGCGACGTCGCTGCCGTGGTCGCTGCGCAGCACATGCAGGCAGAGGTCGATGCCCGCGGCCAGCCCGGCGGAGGTCAGCACGTCGCCGTCGTCCACGAACAGAACGTCCTCGTTGAGCAACACCTTCGGGTACAACTGCCGGAACTGGTCCATGTGCTGCCAGTGCGTGGTCGCCGGCCGGCCGTCCAGGATCCCGGCGGCGCCGAGCACGAACGCACCCGTGCAGATCGACATCACCCGGGTGCCCGGCCGGATCAACGCCAGCGCCTCCGCGACATCCGCGGGCAGCTGCCCGTCGTAACGGGGTCCGCCGATCCTCGTTCCCGGCACGATCACGGTGTCGGCCTCGGCCAGCGCCTCCGGCCCATGGTCCAACAGCAGCGAGTAGCCGTCCAACGTGCGCACGGGCTTCTCGTCGACACCACAGATCCGGACGTCGTACCGGCCGTCGGTGGCGCCGAACACCATCGACGGGATGGTCAGGTCGTACCCGACGGCCTCGGTCAACGCCAGCACGGCCACAACATGGGGCATGGCCAGATTCTTGCACATGTTGGCGTTCGGGCCACTAGTTTGAAAGCCGTCGAATAGTCACCCTTGATGCGTGACTCAACTGACTGAGGCGCCGACCCGGCGCGTGCACTGGGCCTGGTGGGTGGCCGGCGTCTCGTTCATCTCGTTGCTCGGGGCGGCCGGGTTCCGGGCGGCGCCCAGCGTGCTGATCGACCCGCTGCACGCCGAGTTCGGTTGGTCGCACGGGACCATCTCGTCAGCCGTTTCGGTGAACCTGGTCCTGTACGGGGTGATCTCGCCGTTCGCCGCGGCCCTGATGGAACGCCTGGGCATGCGCAAGGTCGTGGCGTTCGCGTTGACCCTCGTCGCGGCGGGCGCGGGGCTGACCGTGTTCATGACAGCCAGTTGGCAGCTCATTCTCTTTTGGGGGATCTTCGTCGGCGTCGGCACCGGATCGATGGCCATGGCGTTCGTCGCCACGGTGACCTCGCGCTGGTTCGTCAAGCGCAGGGGCCTGGTCAGCGGCATCCTGACCGCCGCGGGCGCGACCGGCCAGCTGATCTTCCTGCCGGTGGTGGCCAGCATGTCCACGACCATCGGCTGGCGCGCGGCCTCCCTGGTCATCGCGGGCGTGGCGCTGCTGGTCGTGCCGGTCGTGTTGATCTTCCTGCGTGACCACCCGCGCGACGTCGGCACGACCGCCTACGGCGCCGAGGTGGAC
>CBIMJO010000906.1:0-4821 GCA_966244135.1 uncultured Actinocrispum sp.
CGTCGAACAGGCGGGACTGCACGTCGTTCAGAAGGGACGTGAAGTTCTCCGGGGACGTGGTCTTGCCCACGCCGCCGGGGAACAGGGAGTCGCGTCAGCGGTCAATACCGGAGTCGCGCCACATGATCTAGGGGGCGAGGTGCCAGAGCGCGTCGAGCGGCACGGCCCTGATCTTGTCGCCGAACGGCAAGGTCTGTTGGCCGGTGTACAGCACATACCCGGCGACGAACCGATCCCCGAGGTGGCCGGCCAGATTACGCAAGCCACTGAGGTCCTCGGTGCGCACTGTCGCGCCTGCCTTGACCTCTACCCCGATCACTCTGCCGTCGGGTGTCTCGATGACAGCGTCGACTTCTTGCTTTTCCTTGGTGCGGTAGTGATACAGCCGTCCGCGTTCCTCGGACCAGGTGAGCTGGCGGGCGAGTTCCATGACGACGAAGTTCTCCATCATTGGTCCCGCGGCTCCGCTTGGCTCGCCCAGCCGCACGGGATCTTGACCGATCAGATGACATGCGATGCCAGTGTCCACGAACGCAAGCTTTGGTGTGCCCACGGCGCGGCGCGTCTGCCCAGACGACCAGGCAGGGATGCTCTTGATGAGAAACACCGACGTCAACAACTCCAAGTAGCGCACCAGGGTGGTTCGCGAGATACCTGATTGAGTGGCGAGGACGGTCGGTTCCAGCAGGCTGCCGGCACGTCCGGCCAGCAGTCCGATCAGTTTGAGCAAGTTCCCTTTGCGCTCGATGCTCGCCAGTTCCAGAACGTCGCGTTCGATCAAGGTCGACAGGTAGGAGTCGAAGAAGGCGCTTCGGCGGCGGGGAGCGCGACGTACGGCTTCGGGGAAACCGCCCACAACGAGACGTTCCAGGTAGTCGCGGCGCCGCAGCTCTGATGAGTGGTCGATCCGAGGGCCATGCCGGAACGCGGCGTCTACAAACCTGTCAGGAGATCCGTGCATCTCGCCCTGGGAGAACGGCCACAGTTCGATTACCTCCATGCGTCCGGGCAGCGCGTCCGGGAGAGTTCGCATGGCCAAGATCCGTGATGAGCCCGTCAGGAGGTAGCGGCCTGGGGTGGGATCCAGATCCACCGACACCTTGATCGGCTGAAGCAGCTCCGGAACCAGTTGGATCTCATCAATGACCATGAGGCTGTCGTGCTCGACGAACCCAGTGGGGTCGTCCTTGGCGGCGCGTAGCGTCGCCGGGTCGTCGAGAAGGCGTAGCACTGTGGGCCGGCGATCGGTGGCGAGCCTGGTCAGCGTGCTTTTCCCAACCTGCCGAGCACCGTTGACGAGGACGACACGGGTGTCCTCAAGCGCGTCGTGAACCAGCGATTCGGCGCGGCGGGGGATCAGGCGGGGCGACTCGGACACGGTGCCAGTGTGCCGCATGAGCAAGATCAATGGTCATCTGGACGGTCGTGTCGTGGTCATCTGGACGGTCCTTGTGTGGTTATCTGGACGGCCACACGGTGGTCGTCTGGACGCTTCTGTGCAGCGTCTACGCAAGTGTTTGGCGAGCACTGTGCTCGCCAAACACTCGACACAACCTTCACCAGCCGCGGGAGCGCCATTCGTCGATGTGCGGCTTCTGTTCGCCGAGGGGCGAGTCGTCGCCGTGGCCTGGGTAGAACCAGGTGTCGTCGGGCAGTACGTCGAACAGGCGGGACTGCACGTCGTTCAGAAGGGACGTGAAGTTCTCCGGGGATGTGGTCTTGCCCACGCCACCGGGGAACAGAGAATCGCATCAGCGGTGAACACGGCACGAGTTACGAAGACTCGTGAGGTAGTCGTGGGCGGGTGACCGGTACGACAGTAAGCAGGTCGTGAAGCCCGTTGAAATCGTCTGGATTGGTGGTGAACAGAGGGAGGCCTTCGGCGATCGCGGTGGCGGCGATCATGAGATCGACCATCCTGCGTCGTGGTTTGCGTCCGCTGGCGATCACCGCTGCGGATACGCGCCCGTAGATCCGGGCTGCCTCGGCATCAAAGGGGACGGGATCGAACTCGCTTTCAGCGCGCTGCAGCACGTCGAGCCGGCAGGCCCGCTCCACGTGCTCGTCGTAGGCATCCTGCTCGTCATTCCGTCGCACTTCATGTGGCCCTGCTGAAAGTTCGGCAAGGGTGATCGCGCTGATGGCCATCTCGTCCGGCAGTTCGGCAGGGTCGATCCAGCGGCGCAAGATCAAGATGCTGGTGTCGAGCATGCCTTGCTCGTGAGCGTTACTGCTCATAAGGGTCTCGTGACTCCAGATCGAGCGAGGCTTCCTGATCGGCTCGGAAGGCGTCAACGTCAACATGGGCCGCGTTGCGGGACATGGCGGCGAACTCGGCTCGTGAGACGAACCGTCGACGCCGACGCAGCGGGATCAGTTCGCCGATCTCGTGACCGTCACGGGTGACTGTGAACGACCGTCCACTCTCGACGGCGTCCATGATCTCTTTCGACCTGTTGCGGAGATCTCGCTGCGTGATCTCAGGTTGCGCAGACATGCGCCTAGTCTAACCGAGAAGTGGCACCGGGTGCTACACGGTGCTGCGGTGTGGCCGCCCTGTCGCTCAGAGCGCTGCAAGGGCCGTGGCTGTGTCCTTGCCTTGGACTCGATGCAGACGATCTGGCCGTCCTCCCGTTCGAGGACTACGCCTGTGAGCATACGGAAGTAGGGGTGTGTATTCGCGGAAGATAAAGGCCTGTACTTGCGGAAGTTAAGTTGCGTGAATGCGGAAGATCTGACACCCTGTCCGGGTGGATGGAGCGCTGACGGGCCTAGCTGATCGATGGTTGACGGTCGTGCTCGCTGATCGCCTTGCGGAGGAGCCGACTGTGGTCCTTAACGGGCCAAGGACGGTCGGTAAGAGCACGCTGTTGAGTTCCCTGGCGCAGCGCCTTGGCAAGGTAGTGGTCGACTGCGACGACCCCGCGACGCGCGCTGCCGTTCGGAACGATCCGGGGCGCTTCGTCGCTGGACCCGGCACGGTGCTGATCGACGAATACCAGCACGTCCCGGAGGTGCTTGATGCGATCAAGGCTGAACTGAACCGTGATCTACGTCCAGGGAGGTATGTCCTTGCCGGTTCCACCAGGTACTCGACACTGCCGCAAGCTGGGCAGTCGCTGACGGGCAGGGTCGACATCCTCGACGTGTTGCCATTGGCCCAGATGGAAATCGACGGGAACCCGAGCGAGCCATTGGTCCATCGGTTGCTTCAGGGCATGACATCGCCGCCCGTTGCCGAGCCGTCCCCAACGACTCGAGACGAGTACGCCCGACGCGTGACGTCGGGAGGTATGCCGGTGGCTTTGCGACGGCCTCCTGGGCGCTCACGTTCCCGCTGGTTCAGCAACTATCTCGATCTCGTTGTCGAGCGCGATGTGATCGAGTTGAGCCGAGTCCGGCAACGCGAGATGCTGCCCCGACTCCTCAACCAACTGGCCGCCAGGTCTGGGCAGGTGTTGAACATCGCCTCGGCTGCCCAGGCGATCGGGATGGAGAAGAGCAGCGCAGAGAACTACCTGCGCCTCCTGGAAGCGGTATTCCTCATTCAACGCTTGCCCGCTTGGGGCACAACCCTGGGATCGCGGATAGCGCGTCATCCCAAGGTTTATCTTGTCGACGCCGGAGTCATGGCTTGGCTGCTCGGCCTGACTCCAGCGAAAATCTCCCAAGGCGATCCCGCTGTGCTGACCGAGTACGGGCACCTGGTCGAGACCTTTGCGGTGGGTGAGATTCTCAAGCAGGTCAGCTGGTGGGATGCGCCTGTCGCGGTCGGACACTTTCGCACCGCCGCAGCAGACGAGGTCGACCTTGTCCTGGAACGCGATGATGGCGCGGTTATCGCGTTTGAGATCAAGGCAGGAACCCGTATCCACGGCGAGGATCTGCGTGGGATCCGGGCCTTGCGCAACAGGCTTGGCAATCGCCTCCTGACCGCAGTCATCCTCTACACCGGTGCTTTGTCGTACACCCACGATGACGGGATTTTGGTATTGCCCCTTGACACGTTGTGGACGCCACGTTGGCGGTGAATATCCCCGACACGGCGTTGGCGCCAGCAACACAGGCCAGCCGACCCGTCGATGCCGCCCGGGACCGGATCTCTGACCCGCATTCGAACACCACGGCATCCATGTCCGGGACGAGTTGATGCTGTCCGAACTCATCACCAAATTGTCTGCTGCTGCCACCGCTCCCTGAGTCCGAACACGCCGATCCGGTCCTGGCGGGCGGCCGGACTATCTTGGGGCCTGTTCGGCAAAGCGATGGGAGATACCACGTGGATCTGTTGGAGCGGGCCGGCGAGCTCAAGGGAATGCTCGTCGACTTCGCCATGTCGCCCCGGTTCGACGTCGAGCTGACGGCGGTGATCTGGCAGAGTTTCCCGGGCGGGGTGGTAACCGACGAGGCCGAGTTCACGATGGTCCTCGACCACTTCGCGCTGCAGCATGAACTCCGGTCGGGCGGCACGGTGGTCGAGGCGTTCGTGACGGCCAACCCTGATCTGCCCGACATCGAACGCGACATGCTGCTGGGCTGGCGGGACGTGGTCGAGGGCATCTTCGAGGTGCGAGGCAAGGACCGTGACGCCGTGCTGTTGTTCAACTTCGTGGACGAGCTGACCTACCGGACCCGGTCGACTCTCGGCCGCAAGGCGTTCACGCCGCTGAGGAAGAGCATGATCGTCGTAGGGCGGGTTGTCCGGGTCGGCGGCGACTGGGTGGTCAGCGGCAACCCCGCCGCCTTTCCCGCCTCGGCTCGCGACCAGATGCTGGCCGCCGCGGCCCAGGAGGCGATGCGCAACCCGGCGGCCGCCTTCCG
>CBIMJO010000907.1:0-4821 GCA_966244135.1 uncultured Actinocrispum sp.
GGTCATGACACTCAGGTTGAACGGGGTCGTCGGGTCGTTGTCGCCGCTGCTGCTGACGCTGGCATTGCTCGCCGGGCTCATGGTG
Organism: uncultured Actinocrispum sp.; assembly: GCA_966244135.1. GTDB lineage: Bacteria > Actinomycetota > Actinomycetes > Mycobacteriales > Pseudonocardiaceae > Kibdelosporangium. The sequence continues at coordinate 86 of CBIMJO010000907.1, forward strand.
GCGGTGGTGGTCGTGCGGGCGGTGGCTGCTCGGCGGGCACGGCGGACTGCCCGGCTCTGGGATTGCGGTGGTGGTCCGCTCTCGGCGCGGATGGAGTACACGGCCACGTCGTTCGCCGAGCCGCTGCAGCGGGTGTTCGACGATGTGGTGCGGCCGGAGCAGGACGTGGACGTGACGCATCACGAGGAATCGCGCTATCTCGTGCAGGCCGTCGAGTTCCGGCGGAAGGTGCCCGACCGGATTGAGCGCCGCCTGTATGAGCCTGTGCTGACCGCGGTGACAGCGTGGGGTCGGGCGGGTCGGCGGCTGGCCACCGGGAGTGTGCATCGCTATCTCGGCTATGGCTTCTACACGCTGTGCGGGGTACTGATCCTGCTGGCGGTGACTCGGTGAGCACACTGGGAATCGTTGGCGGCGTGGTGCAACCGGTGCTCATCGTGGCCGGATCGCCGGTGCTGGTCGGGGTGATGCGGCAGGTCCGTGCCCGGCTGGAAGGCCGTGCCGGGCCCGGCATCGGTCAGCCCTGGCGGGATCTGCGCAAGCTGTTCGGCAAGGAACGCATCACTCCACGCGGGACCAGCGAGATGTTCCGGCTCGCGCCATTGGTGTTGGTGGCCACCGTTGTGGTGGTTGCCGTGGTCGCGCCGTTCGTGACCACCGCCTCGGCGATCGATCCGGTCGCGGACCTCTTCGCGGTGGTGGCGTTGCTGGCCTTGGGTGCGGTCGCCCTCGCCTTGGCCGGGCTGGACACCGGCACGGCGTTCGGCGGGATGGGCGCCAGCCGGGAGATGACCATCCTGGCCCTGGTCGAACCGACGCTGCTGGTGTCGATCTTCGCGTTGTCGGTCCGGGTCGGCTCGACCAACCTCGGCGCGATCGTGTCCGCCACGCTGCACGAACCCACCCGGGTGTTGTCCCCGGTGAGTCTGCTGGCCGCGGTCGCGCTGGTCGTGGTGATCGTCGCGGAGACGGGGCGGCTGCCGGTGGACAACCCGTCCACGCACCTGGAGCTGACCATGGTGCACGAGGCGATGGTGCTCGAGTACGCGGGCCCGGACCTGGCGCTGGTCGAACTGGCCTCGGCGATGCGGCTGTCGGTGTTCCTCGGCCTGCTGGCGAACCTGTTCGCCCCCTGGGGAATCGCCACCACTGCCACCCCGGTCGCGCTGCTGATCGGTGTGCTGGCGTTGGTGGTCAAGGTCGGGGTGCTCGGGATGGTGCTGGCGGCCGGTGAGGTGTTCCTGGCCAAGCTGCGGCTGTTTCGGGTACCGGAGCTGCTGGCCGGGTCGTTCCTGCTGTCCCTGCTCGCCGTCGCGGCCTCGTTCTTCCTGGCCTGAAAGGGAATCCGTGAGCGAGAGCCTGTTCGTCCAGCTGCTTGACCTGGCCTGCGGTGGACTGCTGCTGACCGCGGTGCTGGTGCTGTGGCGGCGTGAGCTCGCGGTGATCATCCGCGTGTTCGCGGTCCAGGGCGCCACGTTGGCCGTGCTTGTTGGTGTATTGGCGGCGCGGGATGGCTCGGTCGAGCTGGCGGCGGTCGCGGTGGGTGTGCTGGTGCTGCGCGGCGGTGTGCTGCCGTTGCTGCTGCGGCGGGCACTGGCCACCGCGGGCGAGGCGCGCCGCGAGACCCGGCCGCTGGTCAATGTCGCCGCTTCCCTGCTGACCGCGGCGGTGCTGACCCTGCTGGCCTATGCGGTGTCCCGCCCGCTGGTCACGCTCGCGCCGTCGCCTGCCACCAGTGCGATCCCGGTCGGGGTGACCGTGGTGCTGATCGGGTTCTTCGTGCTGGTCACCCGGCGGCGCGCGTTGTCGCAGCTGGTCGGGTTCCTGTTGATGGACAACGGGATCACCGCGGTCGGGTTCCTGACGACGTCCGGGACCGGGCTGGTCGTGGAGCTGGGTGTCTCGCTGGACGTGCTGCTGGCGGTGCTGGTGCTGCAGATCCTGACCGCCCGGATGCGCGAGACCTTCGGTGACACCGACCTGGACGAGCTGCGGGAGTTGCACGACTGATGATCACCTTGCTCGCTCCGGTCCTCGTCCCGGTTCTCGGTGCACTCGGCTACACCGTCGCCGGTTGGCGCCGGTTCACCGCGTGGGGCAGCGCTGTCAGCGCCGCTCTGGTGCTGGCGGCGGCGATCACCACCGCCGTCGACGTCGCACAGACCGGTCCGCGCGCCGCGCTCGGCGGATTGCTGCGGGCGGATGCCCTGGCGGCGTTCATGCTCATCGTGATCGGCGCCGTCGCCCTGCTCGCCACGATCGCGACCCCGGCCTACCTGCGGGCGGAGATCGACGCCGGCCGCGCGACCGCCCGCACCGCGGCCCGGCACAGCGTGCTGGTCCAGCTGTTCCTGGCCGCGATGGCCCTGGCCGTGCTGGCCGCGAACCTCGGCGTGGTCTGGGTGGCCATCGAGGCCACTACGATCGTGACCGCGTTCCTGGTCGGGCAACGCCGTACGCGTGCCGCGGTCGAGGCGGCGTGGAAGTACGTGGTGATCTGCTCGGCCGGGATCGCATTGGCGTTGCTGGGCACGATCGTGCTCAACTACGCCGCCTCCCGCGCCGGGACCGGCCTGGATCTCACGGCACTCGCCGCCCATGCGTCCACTTTGGACCCCGCGGTGACCCGGATCGCGATGGTGCTGCTGTTGCTCGGGTTCGGCACCAAGGCCGGGCTCGCGCCGTTGCACGCTTGGCTGCCCGACGCCCACTCGCAGGCCCCGGCACCGGTATCCGCACTGATGTCGGGCGTGCTGCTGGCGGTCGCGTTCTCCGCGATCCTGCGGGTCAAGGTCATCGCCGATGCCGCGCTGGGCACCGGGTTCGCCCGCACGGTCCTGGCCGTGATGGCCGTGGCCTCGCTGTTGCTGGCGGCGTCATTGTTGTTGGCACAACGCGATTACAAGCGCATGCTGGCCTACTCCAGCATCGAGCACCTCGCGCTGGTCGCGCTCGGCGCCGCGATCGGTGGCCCGGTGGCCATCGCGGCCGTGCTCCTGCACATCCTCGGGCACGGCCTGGCCAAGAGCACGCTGTTCCTTGCCGCCGGACGGATGCTGCAGGTCACCGGCACCAGCCGGATCGACGGCGTCCGAGGTCTCGGTGTGCGTCATCCGGTGCTGGCCGGGTGCGTAGGCGCTGGCGTGCTCGCGTTGATCGGGCTGCCCCCGTTCAGCCTGTTCGCCAGTGAACTGGGTATTGCCCGGGCTGGGTTTGCGTCCGGCATGGGCTGGGTCACGGCTGCCGCTCTCGTGCTGGTCCTGGTAATTGCCGCTGCCCTGATTGGGCACACCAGCCGAATGCTGCTCGGCACCCCGAGGGAAGGCCCGGGCACAGCCACCGCGACCCGGTATCCACCCGCCTCCGTGACACTCGCGCTCGTGGGCGGACTGATGGCGTGTGCCGTGATCGGCATCGCCGCCGGACCGCTGTCCACCCTGCTGCACCTCGCCGCCGAGACCCTGGGGACCCGATGACTCAGACGTTGACAGTCGTCCCGGGGGATCTGGTCGAGCACGCACGATCCTTGCTGGAGCAGGGATATCGGGTGGCGCTGGTGGCCGGTCACGACGACGGTCCCTTGTTGCGCGCGGTGTACCTGTTCACCGCCGCCGATCCCGACCGGCGCGTCGAACTGCATGTCCCGCTTCAGAAAGCCGCGCCGCAGGTGCCGAGCCTGGCTGCGCTGTCGTTCCCCGCTGGGCGGTTCGAGCGGGAGATGCGCGACCTGTTCGGCATCACCCCCACCGGTCACCCACTGCCCCGCCGGCTGGTCCGGCACTTCCACTGGCCGCAAGGCTGGTATCCGATGCTCGCCGACGCGGGCGACCCACCGGAGTTCGGCGACGTCGACGGGCCCTATCCCTTTAGGACGGTCGAGGGACCCGGCGTGTACGAGATCCCGGTCGGGCCCGTCCATGCGGGCATGATCGGCCCCGGGCACTTCCGGTTCTCCGCGGTCGGCGAGACGATCCTCAAACTCAAGCCCCGGCTCTGGTTCGTGCACAGGGGAATCGAGAAACTGTTCCAGGGCAGGCGTGCCGAGGACGCGGTCGAACTGGCCGAGCGCATCAGCGGCGACACGACCATTGGCCACGCTCTCGCGTTCTGCCAGGCCATCGAGGACGCCGGCCAGTACGAGATTCCCGCGCGCACCCGCCGGATCCGCGCGATCCTGCTGGAACTCGAGCGGCTGTACAACCACATCACCGACATCGGCGCGCTGTGCAACGACGTCGGCTACGGCATCCTCAACACCCACGCCCAACGCGTCAAAGAACAACTCCTGCGCATCAACGATCAGGTCACGGGCAACCGGTTGCTGCGGGGCGCCATCCGTCCCGGCGGCGCCGTCGTCGCCACCCTGCCGGATGCTGACCGGCTGGCCGCCCTCGGCGCGGACATCACCGAGATCGTCGCTCTCGCCCTGGACAACACTGTTGTCGCCGACCGGTTCACCGGCACCGCCGTGCTTAGCCGTGAGCAGGCCGCCGATCTGGGCACGCTCGGCTACGTCGCCCGTGCCAGCGGCCTGACCACTGATGCCCGCCACGACCACCCCTTCGTGCTCCCGCCTCTCGGCCGGATCGAGCACACCCGCGCCCAGGGCGACGTGTTGTCCCGGTTCCTGGTCCGTGCCGAGGAGATCACCCAGTCGATCGAGCTGATCGCCAGCCTCGTCGGCACGACCGACGCAGCAGAGCCGGCCCATTCCGGTCCCGGACGGTCGGGGGTGG
>CBIMJO010000908.1:0-4820 GCA_966244135.1 uncultured Actinocrispum sp.
CGATCACCTGGCCGATCCTCAAGAAGGCCGGGTATCCACGGGAGAACGCGGGCGGACTGCTGGCGGCGTCCGGGATCGGTGCGATCCTGTCGCCGCCGACGCTCGGCGCGGCCGCGTTCATCATCGCCGAGTACCTGGAGACCTCGTACCTGACGGTGCTGCTCTGGGCGATCATCCCGACGCTGCTGTACTACCTGGGCATCGTGTTCGCGGTTGAGGCGGACGCGCGCCGGTTCGGCGCGCACTCCGTCGACGTGGCCACGCCGAAGGCGTTCTCGTTGCTGCTCAAGGGCGGCTACCACTTCGCGTCGCTCGCGATCATCGTGGTGTTCCTGGCCTTGGACATCCCGCCGTTCGCCGCGGTCGTCTACGCTTCCGGGGTCGCCGCGCTGTTCTCGTTGGCCGCCAAGCTTTTCCAGGTCGACCGGCGGGTCGCGCTGCTGGCGTGGTTACGGGAACTCGTGGACGCGTTGTCCGAGGGCATTCGCGGGGCGCTTCCGGTGGTCGCGGTGTGTGCGGCAGCCGGGGTGATCACGTCGACGATCACCAAGACCGGCCTTGGTCAGGAGCTCGCCGACGCGTTGGTGAAAGCCGCGCATGCGTTGTCCGCCAACCCGACCGTGGTGCTGGCGTTGACGGTCGTGTTCTCCGCGATCGCGGTGTGCGTTCTGGGGCTTGCGGTTCCGGTCACCGCGTCGTTCATCATCTCGTGGGTGGTGATCGGCCCGGCGCTGATCACGTTGGGCGCGGCCACTCCCGAGGTCGCGATGTTCATCTTCTACTACGCGGTGCTGTCCGAAGTGACTCCACCGACGGCGCTCGCCGCGGTCGCCGCCGCGGCGATCACCGGCGGCCCGGTGATGAAAACCATGTGGCAGACGTGGAAGTACACGCTGCCCGCCTTCCTCGTGCCGATCGCGTTCGTGCTCACCGACAACGGGTCCGCGTTGCTGTTGCAGCGTCCGTTCCTCGACGTGGTCTGGGTGACCGTTGTCTCCGCGATCGGCGTGGCCGCACTTGCGGTCGTCACCACGGGCTGGCTGCTCGGGCCGGCCCGGTGGCCGGAACGCGTTCTGTGCGTGCCGGCCGCGTTGCTGTTGCTCTACCTCCAACCGGTGTCCATCGCGATCGGCGTGGGCTTCGCGCTCGCCGCCGTCATCGTGCACCTGCTGTTGAGACCCAAGGAGACCCAAGATGCGTAAGGCATTCGTCGGCGTGCTGGGGCTGGCCCTCGTGGCCACCGGCTGCGGTGGCAAACGCGACACCGGTGCGGCGCCCCAGCCCGGTCAGCAGGTCGCGTGCGAGGCGGCCGACGGCCGGATCACCATCGCCACCGGCAACGTCGGCGGCGTGTACTACGTCCTCGGCGGCGGCCTGGCTCAGCTGATCAGCAACAACACCAAGCTGAAGGCGACCGCGGCGGACACCGGCGCGTCCGTGCAGAACATCCAGCAGCTCGGCGACAAGACCTACGACATCGCGTTCTCGCTCGCCGACACCGCGGCGGACGCGGTCAACGGCAAGGCCTCGTTCGAGGGCAAACCGCAGAAGATCCAGGCGCTGGCCCGGATCTACTCGAACTACACGCAGGTCGTGGTGCGCGCGGACAGCGGGATCAACAGCATCAAGGACTTCCGCGGTAAGCGGATCTCCACCGGGTCGCCGAAGTCCGGCACCGAGGTGATCGCCAACCGGCTGCTGCAGGCCGAGGGCCTCAAGGACGGCGACCTCTCGCCGCAGCGGCTGGCGCTGCGCCAGTCGGTCGACGGGATGAAGGCGGGCACGATCGACGGGCTCGTGTGGTCCGGCGGCCTGCCCACCCCGGAGATCACCGATCTGACGACGTCGATGAAGGACAAGGTCAAGTTCATCGACATCACGTCGTCGCTGCCCGCGCTGAAGAAGGTCAACGAGGTCTAAGACCAGGGCGCCATCCCGGCGGCCACCTACAGCCTGGCCGCCGACGTGCCCACCATCGTGGTGCCCAACCTGCTGCTGGTCCGCGACGACTTCCCGGCCGGCAACGCCTGCGCCATCACCAAGCTGATCTTCGACAAGAAGTCCGACCTGGAGAAGACCCATCCGTCGGCGAAGGAGATCTCCAAGGACACCGCCGTCAAGACCGATCCGGTGCCGTTGCACCCCGGCGCCAAGCAGGCCCTGACCTCCTCCTGAGTGGGGCGGGTGGTCAGGGCGGCCATCCGGGTGAACTACGCTCTTCGGTCGTGCGCGTCCTGGTCATCGGGTCTGGTGCCCGAGAGCATGCCCTCGCCCTCGCCTTGTCGCGGGACCCTTCGGTGGTCGCGCTGGCCTGCGCCCCGGGCAATGCGGGCATAGCCGCTGTCGCCGAGCTCTACGGCGTCGACTCGGCCGACCCCGCCTCGGTCGTCGAGCTGGCCGAGCGCTGGCAGGCCGACCTGGTGGTGATCGGGCCGGAGGTGCCGCTGGTCGCCGGGGTCGCCGACGCCGTGCGGGCCGCGGGCATCGCCTGCTTCGGGCCGTCCGGCGAGGCCGCCCGGATCGAGGGGTCCAAGGCGTTCGCCAAGGAGATCATGGCCGCGGCCGGGGTCCCCACCGCGACCAGCGAGATCGTGGACAACCCGGCGCGGCTGGACGCGGCCCTGGGCCGGTTCGGGCCGACCTACGTGGTGAAGGACGACGGGCTCGCCGCCGGCAAGGGCGTCGTGGTGACCGCGGACCTCGCTGCGGCCCGTGCGCACGCGATGACGTTGCTGGACGGCGGTCACCCGGTGCTGCTCGAGTCGTTCCTCGATGGGCCGGAGGTCTCACTGTTCTGCCTGGTCGACGGGCGCACGGTGGTACCGCTGCTGCCCGCGCAGGATTTCAAGCGTGTGGGTGACGGTGACTGCGGGCCGAACACGGGTGGTATGGGTGCGTACGCGCCATTGCCGTGGGCATCACCCGATCTACCGAAAACCATCGTCGAGACCATCGTCCAGCCGGTGGTGAACGAGATGGACGCCCAGGGCGTGCCGTTCTCGGGCCTGCTGTACGCCGGGCTGGCGTTGACGCCGTCGGGCCCGCAGGTCATCGAGTTCAACTGCCGGTTCGGCGACCCCGAGACCCAGGCGGTGCTCGCGCTGCTGCGTAGCCCGCTCGGCACCCTGCTCAAGGCCGTGGCCACCGGAGACCTCGCGTCCCAGCCACCGCTGGAGTGGGCCCCAGGCTCGGCTGTGACCGTCGTCGTGGCTGCTGAGGGTTACCCGGGCCGTCCTCGTACGGGTGACGTTATCGCTGGTAGCGAGGCCGAGGGCGTGCTGCACGCCGGCACTCGCCGACGCGACGACGGCGCGGTGGTGTCCACCGGCGGGCGCGTGCTGTCCGTCGTCGGCATGGGCGCTGACCTGGAGGAAGCCCGCCAGGAGGCCTACCGCCGGGTGGAGAACCTGCACCTCGCCGGCTCCCACCACCGCACCGATATCGCGCTGCGTGCGTCCCGCGGCGAGGTCGCCGTCCCCGTCGCTCGCTGATTCGGGGGAACCCCCGGCCGCGTTCTTCCGTCAAACTTCCCGTAGGCCTCTGCCAGTCGTTGGTAGCCTGCAAAGCGGGACCGGACGACTACGGAAACGTACGGGGGTGCGTGCATGAACGAGACGACCGGCTCATTCGCGACGGGAGTGGGCGCCTTCCTCAACGAAGTCATCCAAGCCATCCCCACCACCCCACCCAACGCCACTCTCACGGTCAACCACGACAACGTCCTGGCCGCCGCCAAGATCATCCAAACCCAGATCGACGCGCTGTCGGACGCGTTCAGCCAGAACGCCCCGGCGCTGCGGATCGACAACTCGGCGGAGGACCCGGTGAGCCGGGACGCCGCCCGGGCCTGGAACCATCGGCTGGTCGGTGCGGACGACTCCTACGCGGCGCGGATCCAGCAGTACCTGGAGAGCCTGAACAAGGTCGCGGCCCAGTTGCGGGACAGCGCGAAGACCTACGGCTTCAACGACCAGGACATCGCGGCGACCTTCGGGACGACTGTTGTTTAAGTTGGCGGTGGCTGTCCTGCTGGTGGGCGCGGCGGTCGCGGGCTGCACCAGTACGCAGAACGGCCAGGCAGTCGCCAGTACCCCATCGGCCGCACAGGGGCAGCCCCCGGCGTCGGTCGCCGTGCCGCCGCGGCCGCAGGAGCTGAAGGTCGACGGCCTGGATCCCTGCAAGCTGTTCACCAAGGCCCAGCTCGATGAGGTCAAGGTCAACCGCCAGCGCAACTCGACCAAGGCCGAGGACCCGTTCAAGGGCGCCCCCATCTGCGTCATGGACGGCGGCGACGGCAAGGTCTTCTGGACCTACGAGGTGTGGCTGATCACCAGCGAGGGCATCGCGCCCTGGCTGGGCGGCAGCCGGAATGTCGACGCCAGGCTGGTGAGCGTCGGCGGGTTCCCGGCCGCCGACTACAAGTTCCTGGGAACCACGACCTTCGACTGCAACACCGCGGTCGATGTGGCCAGCGGCCAGCAGCTCTCCGTCGGGTTCCGTCCCGTCACCCGGGATGCCTTCTCACAGAACGAGATGTGTCAGAAGAGCGAACAGGCGGCGGGGTTCGCCCTGCAGAACCTGCAGAAGAAGTGAGGTGCGGTCATGACCGGCTACGACATCGGTGACTACCGCTTCGACGGCTACTCGAACCAGGAACTCGCGCAGATGGTCGACCAGCTCCGGCAGGGCCCGGGCTCGGAGACCACCAACCGCGCCGTCGACGCGCTCAAATCCATCGCGACCGCGCTCAAGCAGACTGATGACACGCTCCGCACCGAGCTGCAGAAGATCGGCGTTGAGTGGACTGGTGACTCCAGTGA
>CBIMJO010000909.1:0-4820 GCA_966244135.1 uncultured Actinocrispum sp.
CGCTGAGATGACATCGGCGGCGGCTTGGGCGCTTTCTGGGTCGGTCACGTCGAGCTGGATGAACTCGACGTCCAGTTCCTTGGCGGCCACGGTTCCGCGTTCAACGTCCCGCGCCGCCAGGAACACGGTCATGCCCCGGGCGGCGAGCTGTTTGACGGTCTCGTAGCCGATTCCTTTGTTGGCCCCGGTGACCAACGCGATCGTCTCTGTCATGCCTTCAAGACCACCATCGATGCGGAACGACGGCCAACACCGGTTCGGTCCGGAGCGATACCCTGGCGGTATGGATTCGCGGGAGCTGGCGTACTTCGTCGCGGTGGCGGAGGAACTGCACTTCGGGCGCGCGGCCGAACGGCTGGGGATGGCCCAGCCGCCGTTGTCCCGCGCTATCAAACAGCTGGAACACCGTCTGGGGGTGGAGCTTTTCGAGCGGACAAGCCGGAAAGTGGTGCTCACCCAGGCCGGTGAGGTGCTGCTGCACGAGGGACGGCAGGCGCTGGACGCGTTGGCCGCGGCGGAACGACGCACGAAGCGAGCCGGCCAGGTCGAACCGAAGCTCGTGCTGGTGATGAAGCCCGCGGTCAGTTCCGCCTTCGTCGACGCGCTGCTGGCCGCCTACGCCGAGGAACCCGAGGCGATCCCGGTCGAGCTGCTGATCTGCGGAATCGGTGAGCAGGCGGGCATCCTGCGCGACGGCCGTGCCGACGTCGCTCTGCTGCACGCGCCGCACGACGACACGACCGGGTTCGACACCGAGGTGCTGCGGGTGGAGAGCCCCGTCGCGGTGCTCCCGGCCACGCATCGGTTGGCAGGCCGGGAAAGCCTGGTGATGGCCGACCTCAAGGGCGAACCGTTGCCGCGCTGGCCCGGGATGACCGCGCAGGACGCCAGCGGCCCGGAGGTGCGCGCGACCGGGCAGCTCACGTGCCTGATCGGCCTGGGCAACGTCGTCGCCGTGCGGCCCGCGGCGGCCATGGACGACCGGCCGGTGGGCGTGGGGACGATCCCGGTGCTGGACGGGATCGTCACCACCCTCATGCTGGGCTGGCCGGAACGCTCCCGGTCACGAGCCGTGGCCGCCTTCGTGCGGGCCGCCCAGCGCGCGACGGACTGGCATCAGCGGCTGGGGCTCGTTGGTGAGGAAGTCGGCGACGAGCTGCGTGCATAGCGCGGGCTTCTCGAACATCAGCAGGTGTGACGCGCCAGGGATCACGGCCAGCTGACCGTCCGGGACCGCCTGGTACGTCTCGACCGTGTGTCCCAAGTGGACGATGTCGTCGTCGGCCGTCATGACGAGCGTGGGATTGGCGATCTTGCCCGGTTCGACCGGGTCCGGATCCGTGCCGTCGCCGCGGATCACCTTCGCCATCATCACCGGGAAGTGCTCGCGGCCGTCCGGCGAGACCTCGGCGTACGCGTCCACCACCTGCGCGGGCATCTCGCCGCCCTCCTGCGGCAGGAACAGCCAGCCCTCCTTGGTCACCGCGGTGCTGATCAGCACGAGCTTGCGGATCAGGTCGGGCCGTTGCATCGCGATCGTACCCGCGACGAAGCCGCCGGCGCTGTAGCCGACCACGTGTGCCGGACCGTCGATCACCTCCTCGATGAACGCGATCGCGTCCGCCGCCATCAGGCCGAACGTGATCGGGCCGTCGACGTCCGGGGTGCGCCCGTGCCCGCGCCGGTCCATCCGGTACAGCGTGAAACCCTGCAGCGCGGCCAGGTTCGGCTCGAACTCGCGGGAGTCGGAGAACCCGCCGTGCAGCAACAGCACGGGGTCGCCGGAGCCGCTGACCGAGTGCCACGTCTTCACGCCGTTGACCGTGACGTACATGTGAGTCCTTTCCGAGAGGGCTGTCACGTACTGGTACGGGACAGCCCCGCGAAACTCATCGGTCCAGGCCGAACAGCGGAAATAACCCCGTCGCGTTGAGGTCGGTCGTGGACTGGGTGACCAGGCCGCCTTCGACGGTCAGCACCAGTAGCGCGAACGGCTCGCCGTGCAGGTACTGGCCGTACGCGGGCGCGCCGTTGGCGGACCCGGCCGGGACGAACGTCGTCGACTGGCAGGTCGCCTCAGCCCCAGCGGCCAGCAGTACCGAGCGGATCTGCGCGCGGCCCCGCAACCACCAGGTGAACGGCGGCATGGTCATGGTCGCGTCCTCGTGCAGCAACGAGACGAGAGTGTCGATGTCGTAGCTCTGGAACGCTTTCATGTAACGGTCCAGAACGTCCGCGTGGTCTTTGTCCACTGGGGACACCGCAGGGCGTGATGCCATGGTGGCGCGGGCACGTTGCAGGGCGCTGTTGACCGAGGCAGTGGTGGTGTCGAGCAGCTGGGCGACCTCGTCGGCCCTCCAGCACAACACTTCCCGCAGGATCAGGACCGCGCGTTGCCTGGGCGGCAGGTGTTGCAGGGCGGCGACGAACGCCAGCCGGACCGACTCGGCGGTCACCATCAGGTCGGCCGGATCGAGGATCCTGTTGTCCGGCATGGGCTGTACCCACGCAGAGTCGGGCAGCGGGACACCGAGCGGGGTGCCCGGCGTGACGGGTTCGGCGAGGTCCATGGCGATGGCGCGGCGCTGGGCACCGCGCAACATGTCCAGGCACACGTTGGTGGCGATCGAGTAGAGCCAGGTCTTGAGCGACCCGCGGTCCGGGTCGAACGTGCCGCGCCACGCGCGCAGGAACGTTTCCTGCACGGCGTCCTCGGCCTCCAGGGCCGCGCCCAGCATCCGGTAGCAGTACCCGGTCAGGCCGGCGCGGTGGGCCTCGAGGTCAGTCATCCGACTGTCCGAACAGGACACGAGCCATGCCGCGAAAGACCTCGCCCGGGTCGCGGTCGCCGATCGTGCGGTCCAGGTTGCCGCCACGGACCAGGTTGGCGAACCCGTGCGCCGCCGACCACGCGGCCAACTGGGCCAGTGCGGCGTCCGGGCCGCGCTTCTCCTCGGGCATCAGTTCCACTGTCCGGCGCATCAGCTTGCCGGTCCGCTCCCGCGCGGCCACCAGTTCGGGCGCCCGGCGGTGGTACAGGTCCGGCCGGTACATCACCTCGAAGTGCGCGGGATGCTCCAGGGCGAACCGAACATAGCGGACGCCGAGGTCGATCAGCCCGGTCCGGTCCTCGTCCAGTGCCTCGGTCAGCGAGTCCGCGAGCAGCTCGTTGCCCTCGACCGCGATCGCCGTCAGCAGCCCGGCCTTATCCTTGAAGTGGTGCGCGGGCGCGGCGTGCGACACGCCGGCGCGGCGCGCGAGGTCGCGGAGGCTGATGGCACCCGGGCCGGACGTCGCGACCACCTCGAGGGCGGCGTCCAGGACGGCTCGGCGCAGGTCGCCGTGGTGGTAGGCCATGATGTGCACCATACCCGGAATCTTGTCATTGACAAGATTGGCGTCGCCTGGTTATCTAGTCACTGTCAAGATCCGACCTGGGAGGCAGTGATGGAACGTCAGATGTGGCAGCTGCTGGAGCCGATTCACGCGATCGTGTACTACGCGCCGGAGGTCTTCGAGGAGTTCGCGAAACTCGGCTACGACGTGGAAACCCGCTGGCCCAGCTACTTCGCCTTACGGTCGGCGCCGTTGGGCACCCCGAGCGCCGAACTGGTCGCCTCGGCCTTCTACAGCTTCAACCCCAAGATGGTCGCCGAGTACATCCCGACCATCGCCAGCCGGGAGGACATCCTCGTGGCCCGGCTGCGGGGTGTGGACCGGGCGTTGCGGCGGTTGCTGGGCGACCGGATCGACAGCGCGGACCTTGCCGAAGCGGCCTCTTTGGCTCGCGAAGTCGCGGAGGCCGTCGACACCGTCGGGCGTCCGCTCGCCGCGGCCAACTCGGCGCTGCCGTGGCCGGCCGAGCCGCACCTCGTGTTGTGGCAGGCGGCCACGATCATCCGGGAACACCGAGGTGACGGGCACATCGCCGCGCTGCTCACCGCCGGTCTCGACGGGGTTGAGGCGCTGGTGTCGTTCGCCGCGGTCGGCGCCGCGCCGGTCGAGGTGTTCGCGAGCCGGCAGTGGAGCGACGAGGAGTGGGCGGCCGCGCAGACCAGGTTGCGGGAGCGCGGCTGGGTCGACGCCGACGGCAACGCCACACCTTTGGGTAAGGAAGGCCGGGAGAACGTCGAGAAGGTGACCGATTCGCTGGCCGCGGCTCCGTGGCGGGTGCTCGGGCCGAAGATGGGACGACTGGCTCAGCTCGCCGGGCCGGTGACGATGACCATCGTCCAGTCCGGACTGCTGCCCACGCAGAGCACGCTCGGTATCGGGCGGTGAGTTAACTCCATTGCGTGGCACGGCTTTTCGCTCTACGGTGACAACCCTCGGCGCTAGCGGCGCGGGCGGCGATGCAGGTCCCGCGTTCCGTGATCCAGCGCCGAGGCTGGTACGCCTGTCAAGCGTCCGAGGTTCGATTCCTCACACTGACAGCCCTGGTCCACTGTGGTCCTGCCCGGCTCTGCGGAGTTGCGGACTCCCCGCCGGGCGGGACCGGGCCAGGGCTGTCGGCACGCTGGAGTAGTGGAGTGATGCGTCATGGCTTACGTGACGGTATGGGAGTGGGAGCGCGGGGTGCGCTTCCGTGATGGTGCGCTGGTCGATGTCCTGGGGCCGGGGCGGTACCGGGTCGGCAAGGGGGAGTCGATCCGGGGTGTCGACATGCGGCCTGCCACTTATCCGCTTGCCGGGCAGGAGGTTCCTTCCGCTGACGGGGTTCTGCTGCGGGTCGGGCTGACTGCGCGAGTGTCTGTTGTGGACGCTGCCGTTCATGTGCGGTCGGCGGCGAATGTGCGGGAGGAGTTGCACTACGCGCTGCA
>CBIMJO010000910.1:0-4816 GCA_966244135.1 uncultured Actinocrispum sp.
CCCGCGTCCATCAGGCCCACGGTGGCGTACGGCAGGTTCGGCGTGATCGCGGCGACCAGCGGCCAGTTCATGTAGCCGGTGATCTCCGCGTCGAGATACCCGCGGTTGACCGTGCGGATGTACGGCACGACCCCGGTCATGTCGTCCTGGGACCCGAACTCCGAGGCCCACAAGGGTTTTCCGCTGTTACGCGCATTCGATGTCGTACTGCACGACTCCGCCTGCGACAGGTAGCCGCACACGTAGTGGTTGCCCAGCACACCGACCGCGCTCTTGAGCGCGGGGTCGGCCGCGAACTCGTCGGCCATGCCCCAGCCGGAGTCGTCGCCGACGATCCGCACGCTGCCGAAGCCGGCATTGTCCAGGCCGGTCCGCAGATTCTTGTACCAGCCGGAGTCGTGGCCGCGCTCGTTCCACCCGCCGATGTAGCTCACGCGGATGCCGTGTCCCTTGGCGCAGTTGAGCCACGCGATGTCGTAGTCGATCATGTCCTGCGACCAGAAGCTGCCGCCGCCGATCCAGCCGGGCGCGGCCCACGGCAGGGCGACGATGCGGATGTCCGGGTTGCGGGCCAGGGCCTGCTCGCCGAGCCAGAACTCGTAGCCGGCGTTGCAGTTGATGTCCCCGCGGACGTGCTCGTGACTGGGCTCGGAGCCGTCAGTGGAGTTGGCGTCGCCGCCGATCTCGAGTTTGAGCAGCTGCACGGCGGCGCCGTAGCCGGGCTTGAACAGGTAGTCGAGGATCTGGCCGCGCTGCGGCTCCGGGTAGTCGACCAGCAGGCGGGAGTTGCCGCCCCCGCCGCTGATCGCGCCGACCCCGTCGAAGGTGCGCCCCACAACGCCACCGTTGACGGCGACGGTCGTCGTTGCCGCAGCCGCGGGCGCCGGAGCGGTCAGCACACCGGCCGTCGTGATGGCGGCGCTGAAGGCCACGACGACCGCGGCCATGGACAGGATGCGCATGTGGCGCCACTCCTTGAGGTTGGCGGACCTGCAGCGGGAGAAAGGCTCGTGGCTCGGCGCACGTCCGTCCGGCGTGGGGCAGGTGGAACAGCCGCCCCAGCTCCGCCAGCCGGACCGGCACCACGCTCGACTCGAGCGCGGATACGGTGAGTATCGGTTGGCAGCCTGCGGGCCGCGGCGGGGTTCTGTCAAGACCTCACGTCCGTCGATCGCACGCAAGGGCCGGTGATACCGGGCGGCACGCGCTGTGGTTGCCCAACTTCGTTGCCTTGCAAGGATCTTCATCGTCGGCGATGGCCGCCATGCGGCCTCTGGCCCGACGCCCATCGCCGGTGCTAATATCGGTCGACGCTTTATTGAAACGTTTCAAAAGCCGCGTGCGGCATTCCGCCACTGTCGCTCTCGGTCGATGCGCCGTGGCCCGCCGCGCCGGTCATCGCACATCGCGATCACGACCATCCGTTGGGCCCGTCCGCACGGGCGCCCCCGAGGGAGGACATCGTGCTGAGAACATCGATCACGGTCATTGCCACGCTGGTCTGCATCGCCGCCCCGGTCGCCGCGGGCACGGGTGCCGGCGCCGCGGCGGTCTCAGCACCCGAGCTCAGGGTCCTGCCGCTGGGCGACTCGATCACGTGGGGTGAGAAGAGCTCAACCGGGTCCGGTTTCCGCGGCGATCTGTGGAACACCCTTACCGGGGCCGGAAACCACGTGGACTTCGTCGGCGGCGAAGACTCGGGCACCCTGCCCGACCCCGACAACGAGGGCCACCGCGGCTGGCGGATCGACCAGATCGCCGGGATCGCCACCGAGCGCGTCGCCACGTACCGGCCCAACATCGTGACGCTGCACCTGGGCACCAACGATGTGCTGCAGGGCTACCAGTTCCCGTCCGCGCCGGCCCGGCTGGGCTCGCTCATCGACCAGATCCTGGCCGCCGGCCCGGAGACCACGGTCCTGGTCGCCTCGATCGTCCCGTCGGCCGACCCGTCGATCCAGGCGCAGATCGCCGGCTACAACCAGCAGATCCCGGGCCTCGTGCAGACCCGCCGCGACGCCGGCAAACACGTCGCCTTCGTCGACATGGGCAACGTGACGACCGCGGACCTCGACGGCGACGGCATCCACCCCAACGACACCGGCTACCGCAAGATGGCCGCCAACTTCGCCGCCGGCGTGCAGACGGTCCTCGGCGCGGGCTGGGTCGCCACCCCGGTGACCGTCGGCGCCCACCCGGTCGTCGGCCAGGAGTCCGGCCGTTGCGTCGATGTGCCGGCGTTCAGCCAGGCCAACGAGACGGCCGTGACCCTGTGGGACTGCAACGGTGGTGGGAACCAGCAGTGGACGCCCACCCCGGCCAAGGAGCTGCGGGTGTACGGCAGCAAGTGCCTCGACGCCTACGCCGGCAACACCGCCGACGGGACCAAGGTGCAGATCTACGACTGCAACGGCGGCACCAACCAGCAGTGGACCCTGCGCTCTGACGGCACGATCATCGGCGTGCAGTCCGGCAAGTGCCTCGACGCCTTCGGGCACGGCGCCGCCAACGGGACCGCCCTGACGCTGTGGACCTGCAACGGTGGCGGGAACCAGCGCTGGACCCGGATCAGCTTCGCGCCTTCTGTCCTGAGTCACGAGCATCTGTGAAGGACGCCGCCATGTTCGTTCACACCCGGACCGCGCTGCGGTACCTGGCCGCCGCAGCCATCGTGCTCCCGCCTGCCGTCGTGCTCACCCCGCCCGCCAACGCGGCGGTAGCGGAGGTCGCCGTCACCGACCTGCGCACCAACAACACCACCGACCCGCTCGGCATCGACAACGTGCGTCCCAGTCTCAGCTGGCGCCTGACCTCATCCGTCAACGGCGAACGGCAGACGGCGTACCGCATCCTCGTCGCCGGCACTCCGAGCCGCCTCACCCCCGGCAACACCGACGTCTGGGACAGCGGCAAAGTAGCGTCTGCCGACTCGGTCGCCGTCGCGTACGGCGGCCCTGCACTGCAGCCCGCCCGCACTTACTTCTGGGCCGTGCAGGCATGGGACGCCAACGACCAGGCATCAGCTTGGAGCGCGACCGCGCGGTGGGAGACCGGCCTGTTCACCGCGCAGGACTGGAAGGGCGCCCAGTGGGTCAGCCCCGACACCGCCACCGGCGCGGCGCCGATGCTGCGGACCGCGTTCACGCTGCCGTCGAAGACGATCGCGTCCGCCCGCGCCTACGTCGACGGGCTCGGCTTCTACGAGCTGCGGCTCAACGGCGCCAAGGTCGGCGACCGGGTCCTCGCCCCCGCCAACACCCCCTACGCGCAACGAAACCTCTACACCACATACGACGTCACCTCGGCCCTGCACGCCGGTGGCAACGCGGTCGGGCTGTGGCTCGGCGACGGCTACGGCGCACGGTTCAGCCCGTACGGCTTCCGCTGGACCGGCCCGCGGCAGGCGATCCTGCTCCTCGACGTCACCTTTGCCGACGGCACCCACCAGACCGTCACCACCGCCCCCTCGTGGAAGTGGCAGACCGGCCCGGTCACCGCCAACGATCTCTACGCCGGCGAGAGCTACGACGCGCGCCAGGAGCGGCCTGGCTGGGACCAGCCCGGCTACGCCGACACCGGCTGGCGGGCGGTCCAGGCCGTCGCCGCCCCGTCCGCGACCCTGACCGCCGATGCCACGCTGCCGCCGATCCGGGTCGTCGCCACGCGACCCGCCGTCAGGCTCAGCCAGCCGCAGCCCGGCGTGTGGGTGTACGACTTCGGGCAGAACATCGCCGGCTGGGCCAGGCTCCGGGTCCAAGGCGTCGCCGGGACCACCGTGCGGCTGCGCACTGCCGAAGAGATACAGGCGAACGGCATGCTCGACACGGCCACGAACCGTGCCGCCGCGTCGACCGACTCCTTCACGCTGGCCGGGACCGGGTCGGTGGAGACCTACGAGCCGCGGTTCACCTACCACGGCTTCCGCTATGTCGAGGCCACCGGCTTCGCTGGTACCCCGGCGATCGGAAGCCTCGACGCCCGGGTCGTGCACGCCGACGCCCGATCCACCGCGACGTTCAGCTCCGCCAACGGACTGCTCGACCAGATCTGGCAGAACAACCGCTGGGCGATCCTGAACAACTCGATGAGCATCCCGACCGACAACCCGGTCCGCGACGAGCGGACCCCGCCGGGCATGGACGTGCAGGCGTACCACGACGCGTCGATCCGCGAGTTCGGCATGAACGGCTTCTACGCCAACTACCTCGCCGACATGCCGCCGGGCACCGCGCTGCCCAACGACGCCGGCAACGCCCAGCAGCCGGACATGGGCGGCAACCAGGTGGTGCTCGCCTGGGCGCTGTACGAGCAGTACGGCGACCGCGACACCCTCGCCGCCTATTACCCCGCGATGAAGCGGTTCGTCGACACCAACGCCACGAATGTGCCGGGCTATGTCTGGACGACCGGGTTCGGCGACTGGTGCCCGCCCGACCTCGGCCCCAACGCCAACGGCGGGCAGGGCAACTCCAGCGCCGGCGACTGCGGCAGCGAGGCGGCCGTCGTGAACACCGCGCTGTCGTACCGCCAGGCGCGGGCGGTCGCGAAGGCGGCCACGGCTCTTGGCCAGCCGGCCGACGCGACCCGCTACAACCAACTGGCCGACAACATCAAGGCGGCGTTCAACTCGCGGTTCCTCAACGCCGACGGGGCCGGCTACGGCAGCGGCCGCCAGACGACGAGCGTCCTGCCGCTGGCGTTCGGCATGGTTCCGGACGCGAACGTCACCGCGGTCGGCGCACGGCTCGTCGACACCATCGTCAACCGCAATGGCGGCCACCTCGATACGGGCATCTTCGGCACCCGCTTCCTCGTC
>CBIMJO010000911.1:0-4807 GCA_966244135.1 uncultured Actinocrispum sp.
ACCCGGTACGAGGGCCTTCCGGCCGCACGCCCAGCGGAAACCTGGATCCGCCGATGACACGGCAAACCTATCCGGCCACAGCACTAGTCAGACCACCTCGTGAGTGTGCCGGCAGCACCCGGCACACTCACGAGGTCTCCAGCACCAGCCGGATCGCTTCGGCCCCAGGCACTCCCAGCTCCGTGTAGAGCAGGATCGCCTGCTCCCAGTGCTCCCGGCACGTTCGCATGTCCCCCAGGTCGCGGTAGGCCCAGCCCAGGCCGTCGTGGGCGCGCGCCTGGCAGATCAGCAGCCCGGTCTCCTGGCCGATCGCCAGCGCCTCGCGGTGGTGTGCCAGCGCAGAGGCCGCGTCTCCCGCTCGCCGCGCGGCGATCCCCATGCTGTTGCGGACCTCCGCTTCCTGGTCGCGGTAGCGCGCGGACAACGCGATGTCCAGCGCCGATTCCAGGTGCTCGATGGCCCGCTCGTACTCGCCGAGCCTGGTGAAGATCGACCCCAGGTTCTCCAACGCGCTGCCCTGCAGGTACATCGAGTCGATCGCCTCGTAGATGGCCAGGGCGTGCTTGAAATGCGTGATCGCGTCCTCGTGCCGGCCCTGGTCGGCCAGCTCGATGCCGATGTTGTCCAGCGCCATGCCTTCCAGCGCGCCGGACGCGGTCTCCCGGCCGACGGTCGCGGCCAGTTCGTAGTAGTGCATGGCCTGGTCGGTCTCGGCTCGCCAGGACAACGCCATCCCGAGGCTGTTGAGCGCGTGCCCTTCCAGCAGCCGCATTCCGGTCTCCTGGAACACCGCGATGGCCCGTTTGATGTGGTCGATGGCGTCCTCGTAGCGACCGAGCCGTTCGAATGTCATGCCGAGGTTGTAGATCGCCCGGCCCTCCAGCACACGGTCCCCGGCGGCTTGGGCGGCCTGTAAGGCGTTGGTGTGCAAGGTCATCGCGTCGTCGTGGTGCCCGCGCAGGTAGAGGAACCGCCACAGGGACGCCGAAAGCTGGCTCGTGTACTCCCGATCCGCGGCAACGGCGGCGGCCAGCAGGTTCGGGCGTTCGGTCTCCAGCCACGCCAACGCCGTGTCGTAGCTGGTGAACTCCGGGACGGGCGTCGAGGAGGGGACCACTTCGACGCGGCGATGACGTTCGTGCGGCGCGATCACGTCCATCGCGACGGAGGCCGCGTGCAGGTAGAACGCCAGCAACCGCTGGTGCGCCGCGTGTTCGTCGGGATCATCGAGCTGCGAGGCGTAGGCGTGCAACAGGTCGTGCAGGCGGTAGCGCCCAGCGCGGGGCTGTAGCAACAAATGCGCGTCGAGCAGGCTCTCCAGCAGGCGGTCCGTCTCGGCCAGGCTCAGGTCGCCGAGCGCGGCCGCGGGGTAGACGTCGAAGTCCGCGCCCGGAACCCGGCCGAGCAGCCGGAACATCCGCTTCTGGCCGGCGTCGAGCTGTTGGTACGACAGGCCGAACGCGGTGGCGACGCTGTGGTCGTCGGACTGCAGCTCGGTCAGTTGCCGCTGGTCACGCAGGCGCCCGGCCAGATGCGCGACCGTCCACGTGGGACGGTGCTGCAACCTGGCCGCGGCCAGCCGGATCGCCAGCGGCAGGTACCCGCACAGCCGCAGGACATCGCTCACCGCAACGGGTTCCGCCGAAGCCCGGGTCTCACCGACCACCCGCGCGAACAGCTCCCTTGCCTCACCTGCCGAAAGCACGTCCAATGAGCGCACGAACGCCCCGTCGAGGCCGGTCAGCCGCTGGCGGCTGGTGATCAGCACCAGGCACTCCGCCGTGCCCGGCAACAAGGGCCTGATCTGTGCGGTCTCGGAAGCGTTGTCCAGCACGACCAACATCCGCCGACCGGCGAGTTTGGCCCGCCACAACGCGGCTCGTTCCTCGGTGTCGTCCGGGATCGCCGCACCGGCCACGCCAACCGCCCGCAACAGCTTGTCCAGCGCGGCTCCGGGCGTCAAAGGCCTGCTGCCTGGGGTGTACGCGTGCAGGTCGAGGAACAGCTGCCCGTCGGGATACCGCGGGGCCAGCTGGTGCGCGAGCCGGACGACCAGCGCGGTCTTGCCGATCCCGGCCATACCGTCGATCGCCGCCACCGAGCCGGACTGTTCGACGCTTCTGAGCAGGTCACGCAGCTCGCTGGTGCGGCCGGTGAACTGGCGGACGTCCCTGGGCAGCTCGAACCGGCGGGCGGTGGTGACGTTGTTGGTCAGGATCTGCTGGCGCAGCTCGGTGAGCTCCGGGCTCGGGTCGATGCCGAGCTGGTCGGCCAGGGCGCGGCGGGTCTCGTCGTACACGGCCAGGGCGCGCGACTGGCGCCCGGACCGGTGCAGGGCCTGCATCAGCTGCCCGGCCAGGCGTTCGTCCAGCGGGAACTGCGCGGCTCGCGCGGACAGCTCGGGCACACGGCCGATGCCCTGCGACAGCTCCAGATCGTTGCGGTCCAGCTCGGCGGCCAGCCGCTTCTGCTCCAGGTCCGCGCGCTGCGAGACCAGCCACGGTGAGGTCAGCCCGGCGAACGGCTCGCCGCGCCAGAGCCCGAGCGCCGCCTCGAACAGCCCGGTATCCGATTTCTCGCGCGCCTGGGCGACCAGCCCGCGGAACCGGTGCAGGTCGACCGCGTCCGGGTTGACACTCAACACATATCCGCCGGACCGGCGCACGATCGTCACACCGGTGAGCGCCTGGCGCAGCCGGGAAAGGTAGCTGTACAGCGATTCCCGGGCACTGTTGGGCGCGCGTTCACCCCACACCCGGTCCACCAACTGGTCGACCGGCACCGGATTGTTCAGCTCGACAAGTAACACCGCGAGCACAGAGCGTTGCCGCGCATGCCCGAGGTCGGCCGGGACGCCGCCGATCCGGGCTTCGACCTCACCCAGAACCCGGAACTCGACGGGGAGGCTGTTGTCTTCGGACACTTCGGTCCCGTCGCCGATTCAAGACGAATACAAGGTTTCTCCATGATGGCACGGACACACTGGACACCGGCGGGAAATACCCGTTTCGGCGGGCCTCGTGAGTTTGCGCTGGGGGTACTCACGGGTCCACCCGCTGGCGCTCTCGCCACGGGCACGGCAAGGTGAATGCCATGCGTGTGATCGTGGTCGGTGCCGGGATCGTGGGTGCGGTGACCGGGTACCGCCTCGCCGCCGAGGGCGCTGAGGTGCTGGTGGTGGACGCCGACCGGCAGGGGCAGGCCACCGCGGCAGGGGCGGGGGTCGTGTTCCCCTGGCCGGTCGGCCCCACCGGCACCGGGGCCGAGGAGTTCTGGTGGGCGGCCGCGGCCCGCTATCCGGTTCTGCTTTCCCAGCTCGCCGCCGACGGTGAGCCGGATGCGGGATATGCGCGGGTCGGCGCGATGACCGTGACGACCGAGGAAAGCGCGCTGGATCCGAGAATTCTTCATGAAGCGCGCGACCGTGATCCGTCGATGGGCGAAATCGAAGTGCTTCAGGCGGGTGAACCCGCGCGGCGGTTTCCCGGATTGCGCGACGATCTGGCCGGGGTGTTCGTCAGTGGTGCCGGCCGGGTGGATGGGCGTTTGATGCGGTCGGCATTGCTGCGGGCGGCCGAACGTTATGGTGCGCGACGTATTGGCGGAGATGCGTCGCTGGTCACCGCGGGTGCTCGGGTGACGGGGGTGGAGATCGACGGCGAGGTCATTGGGGCGCATGCGGTCGTCGTGGCCGCGGGTGCGTGGACGAACGATTTGTGCGGGCCGCTTGGGATTTCTGTTCCGGTTGAGCCGCAGCGGGGTCAGATCGCGGATCTGTTTTTGTCCAATGTGGACACTTCTGGTGTGCCGGTGGTTCGGACGTTCAGTGACCACTACCTGCTGGCTTTTCCTGGTGGGAAGGTTGTTGTCGGGGCGACTCGGGAGAGCGGGGCTGGGTTCGCGTATCAGAAGACGGCCGGTGGGGTGCGCAAGATCCTTGACGATGCCTTGAGTGTGGCTCCTGGGCTGGCTGATGCGGTGCTGGAGGATGTGCGGGTTGGGTTTCGGCCGCTCAGCACGACCGGTAGGCCTATCTTGTGCTCGCCCAGGGATGGCTTGGTGATCGCTACTGGGCTGGGTGCGAGCGGGCTTACCTTGGCTCCGTTGGCGGGCACTGTGGCCGCTGATCTCGCTTTGGGGCGTACGGCTTCGGTGGATGTCTCGGCGTTTGGGCTGTGAAAGTTTCGTGGCAGTGTGGTGAAAGGGGTGGGCGATAGCGTCCTTCGTGGACTGTTCTCCACGAGAGGGTTGACGAATGGCTAAGTTCGGCGTCCGTATCATCACCAGCTTGGTGGCGGCCATGGCTCTGGGGGGCTCGCTGCTCACTGGCACTGCGTCGGCTTCTGCTGACAGCTACGCCAACTGTCCTTATGGGCGGGCGTGTCTGTTCAGTGGTACCAATGGGAACGGCGGGATGTGGTATCCGCTTGGGTGCGGGACCGTGGATCTGCGCAACTACGGGGTTGGGGATTGGGCTCGGTCTTACCGCACTTACGGCAACAGGATTCGGTTGTCTTCGTATGGGGACACTGTGGGGTACGAGTATCCGGCGTGGAGTCAGAACAACTTTGGTGCTGCTCAGCAGGGGGTTTTTGACTTCATGACTGTGGTTTGCTAGTCGCTTTCTGGGTGGTTGTCCTCTTTGGACGGGGCTGCTAGGGGGTTGTCCTCGCCGGACGGCAGCGCCACCCAGAGGGGAGGGGGCCGTGCCCTCTCCCTCCGGTATGGCCTGCCCGGAGGGAACCACATCTGTCAAGTGGGGCCCGGGCTTTTTGGGGCGTTGCTTTGGTTTTTTGGGGCCCCACTT
>CBIMJO010000912.1:0-4780 GCA_966244135.1 uncultured Actinocrispum sp.
GACCTGCCCGCCTTAACCTGCCGAGGCCGCCGACGGGACCCATGTCAAACCGAACCGCGCCCCAACCCACCTACGAACCCAGCCGCACCCAGAACCCCAAACCAAAGCCGGAACCCCAGCCGTGCCCAGAACCCCAGCCGTGCCCAGAACCCCAGCCAAAGCCGGGAACCCAGCCAAAGCCGGAAACGCAGCCGTGCCCAGAACCCCAGCTATAGTCCGCCCCCTGAGCCCGAGCCGGAAAGATGAGCGTCAGTCTCCGGTCTTGCCGTCGATGCGTTCCCTGATCAGGTCCGCGTGCCCGTTGTGCCGCGCGTACTCCTCGATCATGTGGATCAGCACCCAGCGCACGGACATCGTCCCGCGCGCCTTCTCCTCGATGGTGTCCTCAAGGGACACGCCCTCCATCGCCTTGCGCGCCTGGTCGATCATGTCCAGCAGCCGCGCGTAGTCCTCCTCGGCGGTCGCCGCCGACGCCTCGGAGAAATCGGTGTCGCCCTCCTCGGTCCAGAACAGGAACGGCGAGTCCTGGCGCTGGATCCGTCGCAGGAACCAGGTGCGCTCGACGTCGGTCATGTGCCGGATCAGGCCCAGCAACGACATGTCGGAGGGTGGTGTTGACTGCGTTGCCAAGTCGGCGCCCGTGAGGCCGGCGCATTTCCACAGGAGGGTGGCTCGGTGGTATTCGAGCCAGCCGAGCAGCATCGCCCGTTCGTCGCCGAGGCAGGGCTCGGTGGGGCGGTCGATCTCAGGTGCGGTCCACGACATTCGCGGAGCATCCCAGTCAGTCGGTGAAATCGCCGACCGATTTACGGACCCGCGCCAGCAGTTCCGACAGCTGCTTGGTCTGCCTGCCGGTCAGTCCGCGCAGGCCGAAGTCGATCTCGGTGACCGCCTCGGTCGCCGCCGCGCGCCGCTCACGGCCCGCTTCCGTGATCTCCGTCAGCGTCGTCCGGCGGTCGGTGGGGTGGGGGGTTCGCTTCACCAGCCCGTCGGCCTCGAGGCGGTCCACGATGTTCGTCACGCTGGTGGGATGCAGCTGGAGGCGCTCGCCCATCACCCGCATCGGCAGGCTCCCGCGCTTGGAGAACGACAGCAGCACCAGGGCCTCGTACCGCGCGAACGTCAGGCCGTGCGGCCGTAGCGCGGTGTCCACGGCGGACTGGATGATCTGCTGCACCCGCATCACGCTGGTGACCGCCGCCATCGTGTCCGACGGGCCGATGCGCTCCTCCCACAGCTCGGCTGCGCGGGCAATCGGGTCGAACGGCAACGGGCGTGACGTCATGGCGCAAAAAGCTACCAGGGAGTACACCTGGGGCGACCATTTCGAAGGGAGACGCCCGGTGCTCATCGCGTTCAGTGTCAGCCCGCTCGGGGGTGAGTCGGACAGTGTCGCCGAGTCCGTCGCCGACGCGGTCCGGGTCGTGCGCGAGTCCGGCCTGCCCAACCGCACGTCGGCCATGTTCACTGAGGTCGAAGGCGAGTGGGACGAGGTCATGGACGTCGTCAAACGCGCGGTCGGGGCGGTCCAGCAGAGCGCCCCGCGGGTGAGCCTGGTGCTGAAGGCCGACATCCGGCCCGGGCACACCGACCAGATGAACGCCAAAGTCGAGCGGCTGGAGTCCTACCTTGACCAGTAGCCGGACCATGTGGGTGCTGTTCGAGACCTACCACGACGTCACCTACTTCACGCCCGAGTCGCGGGCGGCCACCGACGAGCTGGGCTGCAAGGGCGGCTGGATGGGCTACTTCGGCATGCGCGCCGCCCCGCTCGGCCCCGTCTCGCCGGAGCTGGTCATCTCGACGTTCTACAACTTCCACCCGTGGATGGTCCGGCGCGCGATCCCGGACGCCTGGGAGATCGCCCCGCCGGAGAAGTTCCTGGAGACCCGGCTGCTGGGCGCGTCGCGGGCGCTCAGGCGGATGCTCGGTGACGCGCTGGACGACATCGAAGAGGCCGCTGACCTGGCCGTCGAGGCCGCCAAGGCCGCACCGATCGGCGGTCGTCCGCTGGGTGCCGCGAACGCCGCGTTGCCGGTGCCGAACGAACCGCATCTCGCGTTGTGGCAGGCCGCGACCACATTGCGGGAATCGCGCGGGGACGGGCACGTCGCCGCGCTGGTCAGCGCCGAGCTGGACCCGGTCGAGACGCTGGCGCTGTTCGCCGCGGACCGTGGCCTGGAGTTCAGCTACATGCAGCTGGCGCGCGGCTGGTCGTCCGAGGAGTGGGCCGCGGCCGTCCAGCGGCTCACCGAGCGCGGCCTGCTCACCGACGGTGTGATCACCGACGCAGGCGTTTCGCTCAGGGCTGACATCGAGGCGAAGACGGACTCGCTCGCGTCCGCGCCATGGGACGCATTGGGCCCGGACAAGGCCTCCCGGCTGGCCGAACTGCTCATGCCACTGGTGCTCACCCTGGCCGACAGCAACGAGGCGATGCGGTCGAACCCGATGGCATTGAACGTGCGCAAGGCCCTCGCCGGACAGTTGTAACTAGGATGGGTGCGTGACACGGCCAGATCCACGTCAGACAGCCGCGATGTCAGCGGCCCTGTCCGGTGCTGTCGACCTCTCCGCCCTCAAGGCCCGGGCCGACGCCGCGCGGCAGGCACCCAGCACGCCCAGCAGCAGTGGCGCCGCCGCACCGGCGGCCGGCCAGGGCAACTTCGTGTTCGACGTCACCGAGGCCACCTTCCAGGCCGACGTCGTCGAACGTTCACTGCAGGTCCCCGTGGTGGTCGACCTGTGGGCCGAGTGGTGCGGCCCGTGCAAGCAGCTTTCCCCCGTGCTCGAACGACTGGCGAACGCCAGCAACGGCGCCTGGGTGCTGGCCAAGGTGGACGTCGACGCGAACCCCCGGATCGCCCAGCTCTTCGGCGTCCAGTCGATCCCAACCGTGGTCGCGATCGCCGGCGGCCAGCCGGTCGACGCGTTCACGGGTGCGCAGCCCGAGCCGCAGATCCGCCAGTGGATCGGTGCGCTGCTGGACGCGTTGCGGGACCGGCTGCCCGGCATCCAGGAGGCCGAGGCGGGCGCCGGCGGCGCGCCGGTCGAGGAGTACGAGGAGCCCGTCGACCCGCGGTTCGCCGCGGCCGAGGACGCCTTCGAGGCCGGTGACTTCGCCGCCGCCGAGCAGGCCTACCAGCAGATCCTCGCCGCCGAGCCGGGCAACGAGGAGGCCAAGGCCGCCTTGGCCCAGGTCAAGTTCACCGCCCGGACCGAGGCCATCGACCCCAGCGCGATCTCCAAGGCCGACGCCAACCCGTCGGACCTCGACGCGCAGCTGGCGGCCGCGGACCTCGAAGTGGCCCAGCAGCAGGTCGACCAGGCCTTCGCGCGCCTGATCGCCAGCGTGCGCACCACCGCCGGCGACGACCGCGACAAGGTCCGGTCCCACCTGGTCGAGCTGTTCGGCCTGTTCCCCGCCGACGACCCCCGGGTCGCCAAGGCCCGCCGCGACCTGGCCTCGGCGCTCTTCTAAGACCCTTTCGTGGGTGGTTGTGCCGGTTTCAACCGACACAACCACCCACGAGAAGCCATTTCCGCCCGCCGGTCAGCTGAAGCGGGCGGTGCATTCCTTGGCGTTGTTGTGGCCGATGCGGAATGCCTCCACGCGGGCGAACCCGGCCTTCACCGGGGTGCCGTTGATGTCCGCGGCGATGAGGGATTTGCCCATCAGCATCTCGGCGACGGCCTCGTCGAGGTCGCCGGGGGAGATGCGCAGGGTGTTGTTGCCGGAGCCCTTCTCCTCGGCGACGCGGGCCCAGGCGCCGACCAGACAGGCTGTGCGCAGGCCCGTGCGTTCGTCGTCGAGGTTCATGCCCACGGTCTTCTGCACCGCGAGGGTGTAGCGCGACGCCAGTTCCGCGAACGCGGCGAAGTCGCCGATGCCCACGCCGTCCACCCCCGGCTCCTCACCTCGCCGGGGTGGTGAGCCGAGTTTCACCAGCGCGGCCTTGTCGAACACCACGGTGTTGTCGTCCGGGCAGAAGGCGACGGGGGTGGTCGACTTGCCGGACGCGCACCTGGAACCGTTGTCCTTGAACGAGGGCGGGGTGATGTTGCTGCTCTTGAAGGCCTCGTCCAGGCTGCTCTTGATCTTGCCGATGGTGGTGTCGTCGATCGCGATGTTGCCGCGGTTGGTGTCCTTCTCGACGAACTTCTCCTCGGCGATCCGGCCGTCGATCTCCTTCTGGTCCATCCGCGCGCAGCGCTGGGGGCCGTCGCTGAACCCCGCCTGGAACCCGAACACCCGGTCCCACGCCAGGCCGTGCGCGCCCTGCTTGTTGGCGTCGGTGCCGGCCGGGTCGCGGATGAAGAACATGGTGGCCAGCACCTTGTTGATGCCCTCACCGGTGGAGATCTGGAACCGCTTGGACTTGCCGTCGGCGATCCACCGGAAGAACGCGCCCGCGTAGCAGTCCGCCTGCTGTTCCTTGACGATCGTCTTGGTGGCCTGGGTGATGTTGCTCTTGCCGCCCAGCTTGAACTGCACCGCGTGCCCGGTCTCGTGCGCCAGCACGGTGACCACGGACATCTTGCCGAACTGCTTGGTCAGCTCCGGCAGCAGCACACCGCGGTCCCACGCGATGCTGTCGTCCAGGCTGCAGTAGAACGCGTTCACCAGGCCCTTGGTGTCGGTCTGGCACAGCTTCAGCGACTTGCCCTTGGAGTCGTAGGACACCAGGCGGGACAGCGGCGTGAACTTCTGGCCCTCGAAGTCCGCGGGCATCCGCTCGTTCCAGAACTCGTACAGGTCGGCCACCGCGGCCAGGGCGAG
>CBIMJO010000913.1:0-4774 GCA_966244135.1 uncultured Actinocrispum sp.
GGCACCGTGGTGTCCACCGTCGGATCCCGTCGACCAGTTGGCCGGACGGACAGTGCTCATCGCCCACGGCACCGCGGACCGGACCACCGACCCACGCGAGTCTCAGGCATATGCAAAACGTGCCGCCGACATCGCATCCGTCGAACTGCGCTGGGTCGAAGGTGAGGGCCACGCCATGCTGGGCAAACCCGCGGTGTGGCGTGACCTAGTGCGACAGTTCGTACTCGGAACGTTAGTGTCCTGACAACGGACGCAACCCCGGCCTGCGGTGCCACGTCTTTGTAGGCATCCTTGAAAGGTCGGGGGACAACATGAGGATGGCGATGAGCTACAGGCCACCGTCCAGGGACGGGCAGACCCGCGCGTATCCGGCGTCCGGTCAGGACTACCGGCAGCAGCCCAACCAAGGTGGCTACCGGCAGCCTCCGCCACCACCACCTGGTGGCGGCGTCGGGCTGGCGCAACGGCCGCCTGCCCCACGCAGAAAGCGCAGGGTCGGCCGGATCCTGTTGATCATCTTGCTCGCGATCGTCGTGCTGATCGGCGTGATCTGGGCGTACCTGGAGTTCTCGATGAACCGCGTCTCGGCGCTCGAGGACTACGCGGGCCGCCCGGCGGCCGGCGCGGGCACGAACTGGCTCATCGTCGGCTCGGACAGCCGGGCGGGCCTGGACTCCGAGGACCAGGAGCGGCTGTCCACAGGGGACGCCAAGGGGCAGCGCACCGACACGATGCTGTTGCTGCACCTGCCCGACAACGGCGAGAAGGCCACCATGGTCTCGCTGCTGCGTGACTCCTATGTGGACATCCCGGGCAAGGGCAAGAACAAGCTCAACGCGGCCTACGCGCTGGGCGGTCCCAAGCTGCTCGCGCAGACCGTGGAGAAGGCCACCGGGCTGCGGCTGGACCACTACATCGAGATCGGCTTCGGCGGGTTCGCCGGGATCGTCGACGACGTGGGCGGCGTGAACATGTGCCTGGACAAGCCGATCAACGACCCGCTGGCCGGGATCAACCTGCCGGCCGGCTGCCAGGACCTGGACGGCGCGAACGCGCTGGGCTACGTCCGCACCCGGGCCACCCCGCGGGCCGACCTGGACCGCGTGATCCACCAGCGCCAGTTCATCGGCGCCCTGATGGACAAGGCGACCAGCTTCGGCACGCTGATCAACCCGTTCCGGATGGTCCCGATGATCGCCGACGTGCCGGACGCGATCACCCTGGACGAGGGCGACCACTTGCACAACCTGCCGTCGCTTGGCTTCGCCATGGCGGGCGCCAGCAGCGGCAAGACCCAGACGACGACAGTGCCGATCGGCGGCTCCCGCAGCGTCGCCAAGATCGGCTTGGTGATCCTGTGGGACGAGACCAAGGCGAAGACCCTGTTCGACGCCCTGCGCAACGACACCGCTGTCCCGGCGAACCTGATCGTGACGCCGGGAGCCTAAGCGCTGCAACAGGAAAATGCCGGTGCCCGACCGCGGGTACCGGCATTTTCCGTCCTGGCACCACATCAGCGCCCGGTGGCGCCGTCGATCAGCTCGCGCAGGATGTCGGCATGCCCGGCGTGCCGCCCGGTCTCCTCGATCATGTGCGTCAGGGTCCAGCGCAGGGACGGCGCGGGGCCCCGCCCCGGGCGCGGCCCGGCCGCGGCGAGGTCTGGACCAGCAGCGATCACTTCGTTCGCCCGGGCCGAGGTCTCCTGGTAGGCGCGGAGAATGCCGTCAACGGTCTCATCAGGGTCCGGCTGGAAGGTGGCTTGCCAGTCGGTGACCGGCTCGCCGAGCAGCCAGTGGCGTTCGACGTGGGTGAGGTGCTTGACCAGGCCGAGCAGGTTCGTCCCGGACGCCACCCCGGGCGTGCGGACCTGCGGTTCGCCGACTCCCTGAGCTTTGGCGATCACCGAGGCGCGCAGGTAGTCGAGGAAGCCGAGAAGCACGTCCTTCTCGGCCGGGCCGGTCTTCGGCGGCCCGGCGTCGCGGCGGGAGCGAGGCATCAGACCACCGACCGGCGGATGACCAGCACATTGTCGACGACGGTCGCGGTCTGGCCGCCGGGTCCCTCGGCCTGCCGCGAGGGCATGTCCGCGCGCTCGACCTGCCACCGGTCCGGGTCGAGGGCCAGCTCGGCGGACACCTCGTCCGGCGTGGGGTAGTGGGTGTCCGGGCCGGTGTTCCAGGACCAGGGCGCCGTGGAACCGTGGTCTACGATCACGAGCCGTCCGCCGGGCCGCAACGCGTGCGCGGCGGAGCGCAGGACGAGGGCCCGGGACAGGGCGAACGGCGTGTGGAAGTACTGGGCGGACACCAGGTCGAAGCTGCCTTCGGGGAAGTCCTCGGCCAGGTCGACGCATTCGGCGGACACCGGCAGGCCGAGTGCCTCGGCGTTCCCGGCGAGGCGGCGGACGGCGTTGGCGGAGATGTCGACCGCTGTAACCCGCCAGCCGCGACCGGCCAGCCAGAGCGCGTCCCCGCCGGCCCCGCAGCCCAGGTCCAGGGCGGTTCCCGGGGTGAGGCCGCCCGCGATCCCGGCCAGCAGCGGGTTCACCCGGCCGGTCCGCGGCTCGCGGTAGTGCTCGTCCCAGAAGCGGGCGGCCTCGGTGACGTTCATCGTCGTTTTCTCCCTCGTGCTCGTGGCTACGACGACCACCCTCACCCGCGGCCGCGCCGGACCGCACGAGAACTTGCCGAATCAGCAAGACTGGGACCATGAGCGCGGAGATCAAGGACGTGCTGGCCGCGGTCGGGCCACGGCTGCGAGTGCTGCGCCGGCAACGCGGCAGCACCCTGGCCGAGGTCGCGGCGGAGACCGGGATCTCCGAGAGCACCCTGTCCCGCCTGGAAAGCGGGCAGCGGCAGGCGAACCTGGACCTGCTGCTGCCGCTGGCCCGCGTCTACGACGTCCCGCTGGACGACCTGGTCGGCGCCCCCAGGACCGGCGACCCGCGGATCCACCTGCACCCGATCCACCGGCAAGGCATGACGTTCATCCCGCTCACCCTCCGGCCCGGCGGGGTGCAGGCGTACAAGATGCTCATCCCGGGCCGCGGCGAGCCGGCCGAACCCACCCCGCAGACGCACAGCGGGTTCGAGTGGCTCTATGTCCTCAATGGACGGCTGCGGCTGGTGCTCGGCGAACAGGAACTGGTTCTCCCGCCGGGCGAGGCCGCGGAGTTCGACACCACGCAGCCGCACTGGCTGGGATCGGCCGACGGGCGCACGGTCGAGCTGCTGATTCTGTTCGGGCGGCAAGGCGAGCGCGTGCACGTCCGGCCGCGCACGCCATGACCGGGCGCTGGACCCGCGGATCCAGCGCCCGGTTCACTCACGCCTTGGTGGCGTGGATCTCCAGCAAGGTGGCGGGCGGGCTCGCGGGGTCGGCACCCTGGCCGATGCCCTTGAACTGCCCGGGCGCGATGGTGACCTGTGAGGTCGTGCCGCCGATGGTCACGCCCACCGTCACCGAGTGGTTGCCCGGGCCGCGGACGTTGTAGGTGTTCGGGATCTCCAGGGTGAGCCGGCCGGTCTGGCCGCTCACGCTGAAGCAGACCTGGTTCTTGGTGTGGCTGAACACCTCCAGCTGGCCGATGCCGGGCACGCAGTCGGCCAGCAGGATGTGGCCGTCCCCCTTGACCAGCTTGATTCCCTTGGTGCGCAGGATGTCCGCGGCACCCGGGTAGTCGTAGTCCTCTTCGAGGGTCGGTGGTTCGTCGTCGGCCGCGGTGGCCGGGACGGCGAAGGACGCCGTGCAGGCCGCCAGGGCCAGGGCGAGCAATGGGAGCTTTCGCATCGGGTCTCTCTTGCTAGGCGCGCGTGCCGTACAGGTAAACCACCTGCGGGGACGCGGAAGTGTCAACGGCGATCTTGAACAACGTCTGGGTGTCCGGGGCGATGGCGTAGGTCTGGTAGTCCTCGACCGGGTCGAAGGACCAGCCGAACCTGTCCACCGCGGACTGGTGGAACGGCAGCGCCGAGCCCTTGCTGACCACCTGGCTGCGTTGCCCGGCCGGCGCCCCGACGAAACCGTCCACACAGGACTTCGGGGCGCTGAACCGGAGGTACAGCGAGGATCCTCGCGGCAGCCCCTCGACCACCGCGTACCGGATGTCCGGTGTGTCACACGGCGGTGCCGTCAGGCCGAACTCCCGGAGGGCATCCTCCAAAGAGGACGGTCCGTCGTTGTCCGGGTAGGCGCGGTCGTCCGACTGCCCGCATGCCGCGAGCAGGAACACCAGGGCCGCCACGAGGATTCGTCTCACCGGGGCACCGTCTCCGCGAAGGGCAGGCCGGAGCTGGTGCCCTTCATCCGGAACTCCCGGGCGAGGCCGATGCTCGGCATCATCGCGAACTGCTCCAGGCTGAACTTGTTGCCGAAGACCTTCTTGTTCCGGTCGAAGTTCCAGTCCTTGTAGACATCGAGGTCGTAGGACCCGGTGACCTGGTTGCCGTTCGCGCCCACGGTGACCGTGAAGCTCCCGGTCATCCGGAACTTCATGTGCCCGATCCCGTAGAGCAGGCTGGAGTTCTGCTCGAACGAGGTGTCCACCCACTTGCTGTCCGCGGTAAGCGTGCAGGTGTGGCCGACCGGGCCGCTGCAGGCCGCGGACACCTTCGCGGCCAGTGCCGCCCGTTCCCGCTGGGCGTCGCTCGCGAACTCGTCGCGCAGCAGCTGCTGCGGGTTGACCGTGAAGTCCGCGCCCGACCGGTCGCCATACCGCTTCCACAGGTCACAGGCCAGCTGGTCGAACTGGGCGTCGACCGTTCCAGCTTCGATG
>CBIMJO010000914.1:0-4769 GCA_966244135.1 uncultured Actinocrispum sp.
CACGGTCGAGTCCGCGCGCCGGGCGCTCGCCGCGGGCGGGCTGTACCTGGCCGACGTGGAGCCGCTGCCGACGCACGGCGGCTCGATCCGGCTGTGGGCGCGTCCGGTCGCGGTCGAACCGAGCGAGAACGTCACCCGTGTCCTGGCCGAGGAGCGTGCGGCCGGGCTGCACGACATGTCCGGCTACCAAGGGTTCGCGCGTCGCGTCGACGGTGTGCGGCAGGACCTGCTGCGGTTCCTGCTGGACGCGAAGGCGGAGGGCAAGCGGGTCGTCGGCTACGGTGCGCCCGGCAAGGGCAACACCTTGCTGAACCACTGCGGGATCCGGCCGGACCTGCTGGCGTACACAGTGGACCGAAACCCGTACAAGCACGGCCGGTTCACGCCGGGTACGCGCATCCCGGTCCACGCGCCCGAGCGGATCGCCGAGGACAGACCCGACTATGTGCTCGTCCTGCCGTGGAACCTGCGGGCCGAGCTGACCGAGCAACTGTCCTATGTGGGCGAATGGGGCGGCCGGCTGGTGTTCCCCATCCCCGTGCTTGAGGAGGTCCGGCCGTGAAGGTCGTGCTGTTCTGCGGCGGCTACGGAATGCGCATGCGCAACGGCATGGCCGACGACGTGCCCAAGCCCATGCAGATGGTCGGTCCGCGGCCGCTGCTGTGGCACGTCATGCGCTACTACGCGCACTTCGGGCACACCGAGTTCGTCCTGTGCCTCGGCTACGGCGCGCACCACATCAAGGACTTCTTCCTGCGCTACCAGGAGACCGCGTCCAACGACTTCGTGCTGCGCAACGGCCGGGTCGAGCTGCTGAGCACGGACATCAGCGACTGGACGGTGTCCTTCGTGCACACCGGCCAGGACTCGCCGATCGGCGAACGGCTGCGCCGGGTCCGGCACCTGGTCGAGGGCGAGGACATGTTCCTCGCGAACTACGCGGACGTGCTGACCGACGCACCACTGGACGAAATGGTCACGCGGCTGGCCGACAGCGACGCGGGCGCGTCGATGATGGTCGTGCCGCCGCAGTCCTCGTTCCACTGCGTCGAGATGGGCGCGGACGGCATGGTGAGCGGCATCACGCCGGTCAGCAACCTGCCGCTGTGGGAGAACGGCGGCTACTTCGTGCTGCGCCAGGACGTGTTCGACCACCTCCCCGAGGGCGGTGACCTGGTCCAGGACGCGTGCGGGGCGCTGGCCAAGGACGGGCGGCTGCTGGCCTACCCGTACCGTGGCTTCTGGCAGCCCGCCGACACGGTCAAGGAGCGGGCCGCGCTGGACGCCGCGTACGCACAGGGCTCGCGGCCGTGGATGTTGTGGGAGAAGGATGCGGGCGCTCCGGCCTGATGGCCTGACCGCTGTCGCGCTGCTCGGCGCGCACTGTGACGACCTCGCGATCGGCGCGGGCGGGACGTTGCTGACCCTCTGCCAGGCCCGGCCCGGGCTGCGGGTGGACGCCCTCGTGCTCAGCGGCGGCGGGACCAGCCGGGAGGCCGAGGAACACGCTGCCTTGCAGGCCTTCTGCCCTGGTGCCTCACTGAAGGTGACGGTGCTGGACCTGCCGGACGGCCGGTTCCCGGCGAACTGGGAACGGGTCAAGGCGGCCGTCGAGGACCTCCGGACCCAGACCGACCCCGATCTCGTTCTAGCGCCTTGGGTGCACGACGCACACCAGGACCACCGGACACTGGCCGAAGTGGTGCCGACCGCGTTCCGTGACCACTGGACGCTGCGGTACGAGATCATCAAATGGGAGGGGGACCTGGGTACCCCGACCGTGTACCAGCCCTTGCCCGACGGCGTGGCTGAGGCCAAGGTGGAGATGCTGCTGCGGTACTACTCCTCGCAGCGCAGCCGGGACTGGTTCGACGCCGAGACCTTCCTGGGGCTGGCAAGGGTTCGCGGTGTGCAGTGCCGGGCGCGGTACGCCGAGGCGTTCCATGTGGACAAGACGATCATTGGCTTGGAGGCGTGACGTGCGCGTATTGCTGACCGGACACCAGGGCTACCTGGGAACGGTGATGGCGCCACGGCTGGTCGCGGCGGGCCATGAGGTGGTCGGCCTGGACACCGGCTGGTTCGCGCCCTGCGTGCTCGGCCCACAGCCGCGTGATCCCCATGGCTACCAGGTGGATCTCCGCGAGGTGAGGCCGGACCATCTGTCCTATATGGACGCTGTGGTGCACCTGGCGGCGCTGTCCAACGACCCGCTCGGCTCGCTCGAGCCGGACGTCACCTACTCGATCAACCACCGCGCGTCGGTCCGGCTGGCCCGGCTGGCCGCCGAGGCCGGGGTGCAGCGGTTCCTTTACGCCTCAACGTGTTCGGTCTATGGAGCCGCAGGGGACGGCCTGGTGAACGAGGACGCGCCGCTGCGGCCGGTGACCCCGTACGCGGAGAGCAAGGTCCGCGTCGAGGACGACCTGGTAGAGCTGGCGTCGAAGGATTTCTCGCCGGTGTTCCTGCGTAACGCGACGGCTTTCGGGTTCTCGCCGCGGCTGCGGGCCGACATCGTGCTGAACAACCTGGTCGGGCACGCGGTGCTGACCGGTGAGGTCCGGGTGCTCTCGGACGGCACGCCCTGGCGGCCGTTGGTGCACGCCCAGGACATCGCGGACGCGTTCGTGGCGGCCTTGGACGCGCCCCGGGATGCCGTGCACTGCAAGGCTTTCAACGTCGGCATCGAGGAGAACAACCTCACCGTCGCCCAGATTGCCGAGCACGTGGTCGAGGCCGTCGCCGGGTCGAAGCTGGTCATCACCGGCGAGGCGGGCGCGGACCCGCGCTCGTACCGGGTCGACTTCGCCCGGATCCGCGAGGCCCTGCCCGCGTTCCAGCCACAGTGGACAGTGAAGGCCGGCGCCGTCGAACTGCACGACGCCTACCGGCAGTACGGCCTGACCCAGGCGGACTTCGAGCAGAAGTTCACCCGGCTGGCCTGGTTGCGGGCTCAGGGCGGGCTGGCGTGAAACCGGCCGGCGGCCTGGTCCCGTTCGCTGATCAGGGCGACCGGGAGGGGCCAGGCGATGCCGAGATCCGGGTCGTCGTACCGGACCGCGACGTCCTCGCTGGGGTCGTGCGGCCGGTCGATGCGGTAGCAGACATCCGCGATCTCGGTGAGCGCCTGGAACCCGTGCAGCAGGCCGGCCGGGATGTACAGGTGCGCAAAGGTTTCGTCGTCCAGCCGGAACACTTCGTGCCGTCCGTAGGTGGGCGAGCCGGGGCGCGCGTCGACGACCACATCGGACACAGCGCCGTGCGCACACCGCACGAACTTGGCTTCACCCTGGCCTTTCCGCCCGTGCAGTCCGCGCAGCACGCCCCGGTGGCTGCGGGACTGCGAGTCCTGGCGGAACGCGCCGGGGTCGATCCCGTGTTCCCGCGCGATGTCCGCGTCGAACGTCCGGGTGAACAACCCCCGGTCGTCCCGGTGCGGGGTGGGCACGAACAGCAGAACGCCCTCGATCGTGGTGGTGCGCACATCCATACGACCATCATGGCGTGCCCATGCTGACCCCGATCTGCCGGTCCTGCCGGGCGCGTCGCGGTGACGTCGTACTGGACCTGGGCAAGCAACCGGCCAGCGACTTCTTCCCGGAACTGCAGGACCCCGGCCCGGACCCGGTCTATCCGCTGCGGATGTGGCTGTGCGCGGAATGCGGGCTGGCGCAGCTGGCCGAGGATCCGACCGTGCCTGAGGAGCCACGAGGCATCGAGCCGGCCGCTTTGGTCGCGCAGGCCCGGGACGCCATCGGCCGGGTGATGCGGTCGGGTCTCGTGAAGCCGGGTGCGCGTGTCCTGGAGTACGGCAGTCCCCATGGCGGGTCGTGGTTGTCGATGCTCGCCGAACACGGTATGTCCTCCGTGGACGGTGATCAGGCCGATGTGGTGGTGGACTGCTTCGGCATGATGCACTCCGCCGACCAGCACGCCGCCCTCGCCGAGCGTGCTTCGCGGCTCTCGGCGGACGGGGTTCTGCTGCTGCAGTACCACTCCCTGGCCACGATCATCCGAAATGGACAGTGGAACGCCCTGCGGCATGGGCATTTCGCGTACTACTCCACGGTGGCGGTCACCCGGATGCTCGCTGCGGCAGGTCTCACGCCCAGGACGGCTTGGCGGTTCGACCTGTATGGCGGGACCGTTCTGCTTGCCGCTGGGCGAGGTGGGCAGGTGGACTCCGAGGTGCGGGCGCTGCTCGCCGAGGAGGGTGGCAGCGGGGTCGGGGATCCGCGGATCGTGCGGTCGTTGCAGGAGACGGCCGAGAGCAGCATCAACGCTTTGCGCGGGTGGCTGCAGCGTCAGCGGGGCACCGGACGTCGGGTTTATGGCTATGGCGCGGCCTCGCGAGCGGTGGCTTTGCTTGCCGCGGCCGGGATCGATGACACCATGTTGTCCGGGGTGGCCGATGCTTCGCAGGTGAAGTGGGGGCGGCGGATGCCTGGGACGGTGATTCCGGTGATCTCTCCCGCGGAGCTGGTCCGGGCTCAGCCGGACGCGGTGTTGTTGTTCGTGCCGGATCTGCTGGATGAGGTTCGGGCGGCGCTGCCCGCTTTGAACGGGCGGTGGGTGATCGCCGAGCCCGTGCCGACTGAGGATCCCGCCACTCGGCGGATGATTCCTCCGGCGCGGCTGGCTGGGGACAACCAGTGAGGGCGGCTGGGGTTTCTGTCAGCCTTGGGGCGGCTGTGTGGGCTGGGGCGGCGCCTTCTGTGGCTGGGGCGCGGTTCGGTTTGACATGGGTCCCGTCGGCGGCCCTGCGGCAG
>CBIMJO010000915.1:0-4766 GCA_966244135.1 uncultured Actinocrispum sp.
GCTGTAGGTGTCGGTGATCTTCTTGGCCAGCACCAGTTCCCGCCACTTGCGGGAGAACGAGTGGTCCTCGTTGCCGGTGGCCTTCTTGATGTACTGCTGGGTGATGGTCGAGCCGCCGCCGGACGCGCCGGTCAGGTTGTTGAACGCGGCCCGCAGCAGCCCGGTCACGTCGAACCCCGAATTGGTCCAGAACGAGTTGTCCTCGGCGGCCAGCACGGCGTTCTGCACGTGCAGCGGGATCTCGTCGAACCGCACCAGGGTCCGGTTCCCGCCGCCACCCGGCGGCAGGATCCGGCCCAGCTCGGTCTTGCCGTCCGAGTAGTACAACGTGATCGTCTGGTTCTGCGCCATGGTGACCTGCATCGGGTCCGGCACGTCGAACATCTGGTAGCAGATGTAGAAGGCCGTCACCGGCGTGGCGACCGCCAGGAACAACAGCACGTAGCAGGTTCTGCGGATCCGGCGCCAGATCCGCTTGCGACGCAGTTTTCGCTGGTCGGGAACGGCAAAGGGCGCGGTTGGGGGTGGGCGACCCCCGCAGGGGGTCGGATTGAACTCCGTGGCTGGTTCGTCGGCGGTCACCCGCGGTAGCTCCCCGGCGTAGATCGACTCCATTTCGTGACCTACACGCGCTAGGTCACGAAAAGGTTGAGCCGGCCCGCCGGGGTTTTCCCTACACCGAGGTCAGCGCGTCGATCGCCCGGTAGATCCGCTTGTCCGACACCGGGTACGCGGTCTTGATCGACTGGGCGAACAGGCTCAGCCGCAGTTCCTCGATCATCCACCGGATCTTGCGCGCCTCCGGGCCGGCGGGCAGTTGCCGGTAGGCGTCCCAGACCTCCTGGATGTCCTGCGTCCACTCGAAGTCGCGGTCCGGCCGCTCGGGCAGCTTGTCCAGCCGCAGCTCGATGCCCTGCAGGTAGCGGACCAGGCTGGGCAGCTGGTCGTACCCGGTGGCGGTGACGAAACCCCGGTATACCAACCTTCCCAGCTGCGCCCGGATGTCCTGCAGCGACGGCTCCAGCCGGGGACTGTTCATTGTGGACAGACGAGTCCGCACGGTGTTCGCCGCGGTCAGCGCCTTCTGGACGTGGTTCACCACCTCCAGCACGGTCGGGTTCAGCCGGGCCCGCACGTCGTCGCGCAGCCTGGTGAACGCGGCCTCGTCCCAGGCCGGGCCGCCGTTGTCGATGATGATCTTGTCCACCGCGCAGTTGATGCAGTCGTCGAACAGGTCCTGCATGTCGCGATGCGGATTTGTCGACAAGGCGAGCTTGGCCGCGTTGGGCATCCGGCCGAGCACGTACTTCAACGGCGACGGCACGCCGGTCAGCAGCAGCCGGCGGGTGCCCTTCCACATCGAGACCCGTTGCTCCCCAGCGGTTTCGAACATCCGCACGGCCACGGTCTCGCCCTCGTCGACCAGCGCCGGGTAGGCGGTGACCACGAACCCGTGCTGCTCCTCACGAAGCGTCTTCGGCAGCGTGCCGATCTCCCAGGCGCGCAAACCTTTGCGCTCGATCTGACCGGCGGCTTCCGACAGCGTCTCGCGCATCTTGGGCTGCAGCCGGCGTTTCAGGTCGGCCAGGTCCTTGCCGGTGGCGAGCACCTTGCGGCTCTCGTCCTCGATCCGGTAGGTGACCTTCAAATGATCGGGGATCTTGGTCAGGTCCCAGTCCGCCCGCGCGATCACCACGCCGGACAGCCCTTTGATCTCCCCGGACACGACGTCCAGCAAGGACCGGTCGCCCAGCTCACCGATCCGGTGCAGGATCGCCTTCGCCCAGTCCGGGGCCGGCACGAAGTTGCGCCTCAGCTGCTTGGGCAACGACTTCAGCAGCGCGGTGATGATCTCCTCGCGCAGACCCGGGACCTGCCAGGCGAAGTTGTCCGCGGTGACCTGGTTGAGGACCGGCAACGGGATGTGCGCCGTAACACCGTCATCCGTGCGACCGGGCTCGAACTGGTACGTCAGCCGCATGGTCAGCCCATCGCGCCGCCAGTCGTCCGGATAGGCCTGCTCGGTGACCGTGGACGCGTTGGCGTTCACCAGCATCTCGCTGGTGAACGTGAGCAGCTCCGGCTCGGTATGCCGGGTCTTCTTCCACCAAGAGTCGAAGTGCCGCGCGGAGACGACCTCGGCCGGCACCCGCTTGTCGTAGAAGTCGTACAGGGTCTGGTCGTCGACCAGCAGGTCCCGGCGGCGGGCCCGGTTCTCCAGCTCCTCGACCTCGGTGAGCAGCTTCCGGTTGTCGTGGAAGAACTTATGCCGGGTCTCCCAGTCGCCCTCGACCAGCGCGTGCCGGATGAAGAGGTCTCGCGACAGCTCTGGGTCGATCCGGCCGAAGTTCACCCGGCGCTGGGTGACGATCGGGATCCCGTACAGGGTAACGCGTTCGGTCGCCATCACGGCGCCTTGCTTGCGTTCCCAATGGGGTTCGCTGTAGGTGCGCTTGACCAGGTGCTCCGCCAACGGTTCCACCCACTCGGGGTCGATCCGCCCGGCGATCCGGCCCCACAGCCGCGAGGTCTCGACCAGCTCGGCCGCCATCACCCACTGCGGCGGCTTCTTGAACAGCGCCGACCCGGGGAAGACCGAGAACCGCGCACCCCTTGCGCCGATGTAGTCCTGCTTCTGCGGGTCACGCAAACCGATGTGCGACAACAACCCCGCGAGCAGCGACTGGTGCACCCGCACCGAGTCGATCTCGCCGGGCTCGTTCAGCGTGACGCCCAGGGTCTTGGAGATCTGCCGCAGCTGCGAGTAGATGTCCTGCCACTCGCGCACGCGCAGGTAGTTCAGGTACTCGGCCTTGCACAGCTTGCGGAACCGGTTGCCGGACAGTTCCTTCTGCTTCTCCCGCAGGTACTCCCACAGGTTCAGGTACGACAGGAAGTCCGAGGTCTTGTCGGCGAACCTGGCGTGCGACTGCTGGGCCTGTTCCTGCTTGTCCTGCGGTCGTTCCCGTGGGTCCTGAATGGACAGTGCGGCCGCGATCACCATGACCTCGCGGACACAGCCGTTGTGGTCGGCGGCCAGCACCATCCGGGCCAGCCGCGGGTCGACCGGGAGCTGGGCGAGCTTGCGGCCCAGCGCGGTCAGCCCGCCCTCGCCGAGCGCGCCCAGCTCCTGCAACAGGTTCACGCCGTCGGCGATGTTGCGGCGGTCCGGCGGGTCGATGAACGGGAACGCGGCGATGTCGCCCAGCCCGGCGGCCGTCATCTGCAGGATGACCGACGCCAGGTTGGTGCGCAGGATCTCCGGGTCGGTGAACTCCGGGCGCGCGTCGAAGTCGTCCTCGGTGTAGAGCCGGATGCAGATGCCCTCGGAGACGCGGCCGCAGCGGCCCTTGCGCTGGTTCGCCGAGGCCTGCGAGATGGCCTCGATCGGCAGCCGCTGCACCTTGAGCCGGTTGGAGTACCGGGAGATCCGCGCCATGCCCGGATCGATCACATATTTGATACCGGGAACGGTGAGCGAGGTCTCGGCGACGTTCGTGGCCAGCACGATCCGCCGCCCGCGATGGGACTGGAACACCCGGTGCTGCTCGGCGAACGACAATCGCGCGTACAGCGGCAGGATCTCGGTGCCCTTGAAGTCCTCTTTGGACAGTGCGTCCGCGGTGTCCCGGATCTCCCGTTCGCCGGACAGGAACACCAGGATGTCGCCCGGGCCCTCGGCCATCAGCTCGCGGGCCGCGTCGATGATCGCCTGGGTCTGGTCGCGGTCCTCGTCGGCGTCCGGGTCGTCCGGGTCGATCACCGGCCGGTAGCGCAGCTCGACCGGGTACGTGCGGCCGGAGACCTCGACGATCGGCGCGTCGCCGAAGTGCCGGGAGAACCGCTCCGGGTCGATGGTGGCCGAGGTGATGATCACCTTGAGGTCCGGCCGCCGCGGCAGCAGCTGTTTGAGGTAGCCGAGGATGAAGTCGATGTTGAGGCTGCGTTCGTGCGCCTCGTCGATGATCAGCGTGTCGTACTGGCTCAGCGAGCGGTCCGACTGGATCTCGGCGAGCAGGATCCCGTCGGTCATCAGCTTGACGAGTGTGTCGTCGGAGACCTGGTCGTTGAACCGGACCTTGTAGCCGATCGCGTCGCCCAGCTCGGTGCCCAGCTCCTCGGCGATCCGCTCGGCGACCGTGCGGGCCGCGAGTCTTCGCGGCTGCGTGTGGCCGATCGTGCCGCGGATGCCGCGGCCGAGCTCCAGGCAGATCTTGGGGATCTGGGTCGTCTTGCCCGACCCGGTCTCCCCGGCGACGATCACGACCTGGTGGTCGCGGATCGCCGCCAGGATCTCCTGGCGGCGCTGGCTGACCGGCAGCTCGTCCGGATAGCGGATTGCGGGCACGGCGGCCCGCCGCGCGCCGACCCTGCGTTCGGCGGCGGTGATCTCGGCGTCGATCCTCGCGGCGACTGCCTGCTGTTGCGCGGGCTTGCGGACCTTTCGCGCGCCGTCGATCCGGCGGCGCAAGCGGCGCTCGTCGCGCAGGGTCAGCGCGGGCAGGCGGT
The DNA here is from genome assembly GCA_966244135.1 of uncultured Actinocrispum sp. GTDB lineage: Bacteria > Actinomycetota > Actinomycetes > Mycobacteriales > Pseudonocardiaceae > Kibdelosporangium. The sequence continues at coordinate 4,510 of CBIMJO010000915.1, forward strand.
CCGCTAGACCATTCAGTGGCGTTCCCATCTCACCTACAAGGATAGGCAACACCTGTGATCAGGGCGCATGGAATTAAAACCGGGAGGCTCTACGCGAAACCAGTCGTGGGATGGCACTCTGTTCTCCTCGACGATTCCACGTTCCGGACATCGTCACGACTACTGAAACAGACGTAGGGTGTTCGGTTGTCTGAACATCCACGTGGGGAGGATGACACCGTGCCGTTGGCCACGACCCGGCGTGCCGGCCTTGTCGA